>CAITZN010000315.1 GCA_903896915.1 uncultured bacterium | reverse complement strand
GCCATGGAGAAACGAATCACCATCGAGCCGGTCACCCGCATTGAAGGCCATGCTAAAATCAGCCTTTTCCTTACACCTTCCAACGTGGTCCATGATGCCCATTTTCAGGTCACCCAGATCCGGGGCTTTGAAAAATTCATCGAAGGCCGACCTTTTTTCGAAATGCCATCGCTGACCGCCCGCACCTGCGGCATCTGCCCGGTCAGCCATGAACTGGCTTCAGCCAAGGCCTGCGACCAGCTGCTGGCAGTCACTATCCCCCAAACCGCAAAAAACCTGCGGCGCATTCTCAATTTCGGTCAACTCATCCAGTCCCATGCCTTGAGCTTTTTTTACCTGTCGGCGCCAGATCTCCTCCTGGGTATGGATCATCCGCCAGCAACCCGTAATTTCTTTGGCATTGCCACGGCTGATCCCCAATTTGCCCGAGACGGCATAAGGCTCCGCCAATTCGGTCAGCAAGTGATCGAGCAGCTGGCCGGACGACGGATTCACCCGGCCTGGGTGGTGCCCGGTGGCGTCAACTCACCTCTGGAGGAAACGGCGAGAACAACCATCCTTAGCGAAATTCCGGAAATCAAGACGCTGGTGCGCAACCATCTGGAACGATTCAAGCAAGCACTGGGACAGTACGAGGAATACATCCGCGTCTTTGCCAATTTCCCCAGCCTGTTTATGGGACTGAGCAACAACGAGGGTAGCCTCGAATATTACGACGGGCCGATCAAAATCATCGACGGCGAGGGCTCCACGGTCGCCGACCGGCTCGCCCCCCGCAACTATCAGCAATATATCGGCGAAGCCGTCGAGCCCTGGACCTTTCTCAAATTTCCCTACTACAAACCCCAGGGCTATCCCGACGGCATGTACCGGGTCGGGCCGCTGGCACGCCTCAACCTTGCCACTCACTGCGGCACCGATCTGGCCGACCAGGAATTGCTACACTTTAAAACGCTTGAGCAGGGACCGGTGTGCAGCTCCTTTCATTACCATTATGCCCGGCTTATTGAGGTCCTCCATGCTGTAGAGATGATCGAAATCCTGCTAGCCGACCCGACAATCCTCGACAAGAATGTCCGCGCCGTGGCCGGGGTCAACCAGAGTGAAGGGATCGGCATGACTGAAGCGCCGCGCGGCACCCTTATCCACCATTACAAAGTCAACGGAGACGGCCTGATCGAGTGGGCCAATCTAATCATTGCCACCGGACACAACAATCTGGCGATGAATCAGGGCATCCTCCAGACAGCGCGACACTATATTGTTGACGGCACCCTGCATGAAGGATTACTCAACCGAATCGAGGCTGTGATCCGCGCCTTCGACCCCTGCCTGGCCTGCTCCACCCACGCAGTCGGCACCATGCCTCTGGTGGTGGAACTGATTGGACCGGATGGGCAGATTGTCGATCAGGTCGGACGCTGACCGCCGCTACACTCTGCCCATCCTGGAGTTATTACAAAAATGCTCAATTCCATCCTGGCCATCAGCGTTGGGGCCTCAGCCGGGGCTGTGCTGCGCTGGCTGCTCGGCCGATCGCTCAACGCCTTTTTCCCCACCATCCCTCTCGGCACCCTGGCCGCCAACCTGATCGGCGGCTACCTGATCGGTATCGCCATGGCCGTCTTTACCGCCCTGCCCAGCCTGGCCCCGGAATGGCGCCTGCTCATCATCACCGGTTTTCTCGGCGGGTTAACCACCTTCTCGACTTTTTCTGCGGAAGTGACCACGCTGCTGCAAGAGGGCCGGCTACTGTGGGCCGGCACGGCCATCTTCACCCACGTTACCGGATCCCTGGCCATGACCGTGCTGGGACTGGTGACGGTTGCCCTTATCAAACGGTTCTGAGCGGGAGGTGCATGCATGCTTGGCTATCAACTGAATTTTTTCACCCAGCAGGATCGAAGCCACAAGGGACATCCTCTGGCCAAATGGCTGCTGGAAGAGGCACGAAACTTAGGTATCGGCGGCGCCACTCTGATTCCGGCGGCGGAAGGATTCGGTCATGATCGCAAACTCCGCTCGGTCCATTTTTTTGAACTGACCGAGCAGCCGATCAAAGTAACCATGGCAGTGACTGAAGCGGATGCCGAACGGCTGTTTGCTCGGCTGAAAGAGGAAGGCATCAATATCTTTTTTGTCAAAACCCCGATCGAGTTCGGCATGACCGGAGAACGCTGAATGCTGCGGGCCCTCGGCAAACTGCCTCGCGCCGTCTGGCTGATCGGCCTGATCAGCCTGATCAACGACTCAGCTTCAGATATGCTCTATCCGCTGATCCCGCTCTACCTATCCTCAGTGCTGATGGCCGGCCCCAGGACGATGGGTATCATCGAAGGCATCGCTGAGGCCACTGCCAGCCTGCTCAAGCTCTTCTCCGGTGTGATTGTCGACCGCACCCGCCGCGCCAAACCATGGATCGTGTTCGGTTACGGGCTAGCGGGCCTGGGGCGGCCGTTGATCGGCCTGGTGTCCAGTTGGCCATTTTTACTTGCGATCCGTTTTGCCGACCGAGTGGGTAAAGGTCTGCGGAGCTCGCCGCGCGACGCTTTGCTGGCCGCCAGCGCAGGATCTGAGCATCGCGGCCTCGCCTTTGGTCTGCACCGGGCCATGGATAACGCCGGGGCTGTTGTCGGCCCCCTCATCGCGGCCCTGTTGCTGGGCGCTGGCCT
>CAITZN010000314.1 GCA_903896915.1 uncultured bacterium | reverse complement strand
GTAACCACTTAAGGATTCATTTATACATATTAATTGAATATTCCGGACAAACTAGGCCAGTGATTCCGGACGAAAGTAGGCCACTAAGCAATGAACGGTGAGTGAGCAAAAATAGCTTTTTTCTTCTTATATTTTCTTTCTGAGTGATTCTCCTTTTAACTCGATTCTATGAGCTGAACCTGACACTCTGTCCATTATTGCATCCGCCAGGGTAGGTTCATCAAGATACTGATACCATGATTTTACCGGAAGCTGAGATGTGATAATGGTTGCACGTTTTCCATACCGGTCTTCGAGTAGTTGTAACAAGGTGAGTTTTGTGTTGTGATCCAATGGAGCCAATCCAAAGTCATCCAGTATAATAAGTGGTACTTTTTCTAATTGATTGAGTAGTTTGATGTATGATCCATCGAGTCGGGCAAGGATGAGTCTCTCGATAAACCGGTTCATACCCAGGTAATATACTTTATAGCCTAAGGAACAAGCCTGTCGTCCCAAAGCGCAAGCCAGGTAGCTTTTGCCACAACCGGTGGCACCGGTAATCAGGATATTTTCACTTCGTTGTACAAAGCTGCAATCCGAAAGAGAGAGTAATTCATCGCGTGTGAAGTTGCGGGCAGGTGAACATTGTACCTGCTCAATGACGGCATCATAGCGAAGTTTGCTCAGTTTGAGATACATCTGAGTCCGCTGTCCGGTACGGTTTTGACTTTCAGCTTCCACCAATCGGGCAAGCAGTTCGTGGGAAGTAGGCTGTTCGTGTGAGGGAAGTGCGAGGGCTCCCCGGTAGGCTTGAGCCATACCATTTAACCTGAGTTGTTCAAGTTGTTCTAATGTTGCATTGGTGTTGATCATAAAGATTTGGATTAAAGTGTGGATAATGTTGTGAAGTATGTAAACCTTCTTGTTCGCCCCCTTCGTATCTGTGCAGGCATGTGGGTAGGGATATGAAGGGGAGCGGAGAAGAAGAGTAATCCGGGAGTTCAACCGTAAGCTTCGGCTCCCCGTAAATTATCATGGTCGGGCAGACTGAAGTCCAGGGTTGCCTGCAAGGGTTGTTTGTCCAGGCATTTTTCAAGGATATTGCTTAAAGCACCGTAGGTTACTTTGCTATTGAAAGACAAAGCCCTGGCACATGCCGCTTCAAGCCTGAGCTTTCCATATTTGTCGGCTAAGCGTATTATTCCTATGCATGAGCGATAGGTTTGTTCTTTAAAGATTTTTTGTTTCAACACTTCACGGATGGCTGCCACTGTATTTTCACCGATTGAGGTGGATGTCTTCAAAAAATATTCTTCATCCCAGCCTCGCAGTTCCGTGTAGTGTTTATGGTTGGCAGGCATGTGCTCAGCAAGGGTTGAATACGCATTGCTGCGGGTATCCCGCCAGTGTGATGCAATACGTTGTTGGTTAAGGTAAATCTCCACGTTTTGGGTATCGTAAACCAGGCTTACCTGCTTGCCGATATTTTGATGAGGAACGCTGTAAAAATGCCGATCTTCGCCCAACATTATATGATAGTTCTTGGCTACTTTGGCTGAACGGGTGGACTTGGGAACGAAAGCGTCCTTCGGTAATGGACGAAGTAAGGACTGCTCCAAGCTGATAAACTTATCGTGCCGGCTGTAATCCCTGCCCTGGTATTTACTGTGATTGAGCTTATCTGTCTTCTCTAAAATGGCTTTGTTTAGTTCAACTAGGGAATGAAAGTGCTCGTTGCGAAGCGGGGCATATACCCGATAATAAGCTGTGTTCACACTACTTTCAACCCCGGCTTTATCGCGTGGCTTGGCTACACGCGTAGCTGTTAATGTGGTGTTATAATGTACCGACCATTGCTGAGCCAGATCATCAAACGAAGGTTCATACCGATTTGCTTTTTTCACAATCTGCTTCATGTTGTCGGTACGAACCATGTACGGAACTCCGCCAAAATACTGCAATGCCCTACCCAGCGCAGCTATCAGCCAGAGACGTTGCTGTGATGGCAAAGCTTCGATATAGGTATATCCTGAGCAAGGTAACCGGCACACTAAAACAACACATTTTACGATTTCACCTGTCTGTGGATCTACATAGCTGATCGGGTCTCCTGCAAAATCAAACTCCATTAACTCAGCTGGTGAATGTTCAAAATGCATCACTGCTTTGCGGCTTTCCTGATACCGGCTGAGGTGCTCACAAAACTGGGAACGTCCATATCCATCAGGAACTTGTTGCCGATACTCTTCCCACAGGATTATCCGGGTTGTTTTACGATTCTTTAAGTCTTCTGCAAAACCAGACAGGCGGCTTTGCAAATCAGCAAACTTATCTGTCAGAACAGGCAAAGCCTGCTGCTGAAAGGCTAAAACTTGTAGTGACTCATTATCAAGTTTTAACAGCTCTTTAAAGCTCTTATCGGTTTGTTTTAAACGGTTTACATAATCATCAACCGTTTGTCTGGATAGCTTTAGGATGCCCTTTATCCGGCGATTGGAATGCCCTTGTTCTTTTAGTTGTAGTAACCTGCGCAGTTGGTTCATAGTGATTGTTTTGTTAGCCATTTTTGGAAGAATTATCTCCTCCAAACGTAACTCAACTTTCATCACTATAAAGTGGCCTAGTTTGTGCCGGAATGTCAGTCCGTTTTGTACAAAATAAATAAGCCAGCCTATTCTTGAGCAACACCATGTCAAATATAAGTGGCATGTTTTGCTCCGGAATGACTGGCCTACTTTGCTCCGGAATGGTGGCCTACTTTAGTCCGGAATATTCAACCAACCGAGCGCGGAAAGCCACGGTGGTAAAAACGATGAGGGTTCACTAACCAAAAAAGTCTGTATGATCAAATACTTCATTCATTCCTTTTCTTTAACACAGTCATTGTACATGTTGTTATGTTTGTCATTGCTATACTTTGTAATAAGTAATTTTTGCCAATTATATAATTCAACCTTTTAATACATCAAAACAATGGAAACACCTGAAAAGAAAATTCCGGAAGCACAGCAAGCATTAAAAACATCCC
>CAITZN010000313.1 GCA_903896915.1 uncultured bacterium | reverse complement strand
GTAACAGCGGCCACGTGGTGGGTTTTATGGGTGACGGCATCAACGACGCACCGGCGCTGAAAGCGGCTGATGTCGGCATTTCCGTGGATTCCGGGGTTGATGTCGCCAAGGAAGCTGCAGATATTATACTCCTGGAGAAAAGCCTTCTGGTGCTGGAAGAAGGTATCATGGAAGGGCGACGTGTTTTTGCCAATATCGTCAAATATATCCGCATGGGGTCCAGCTCCAATTTCGGCAACATGTTCAGCGTGATCGGGGCCAGCTACCTCCTGCCTTTCCTCCCTATGCTACCGGTGCAGATCCTGACCAATAATCTGCTTTACGATTTATCCCAGACAGGTATCCCTACGGATAACGTCGACGACGAGTTGATCACCAATCCCCTGAAATGGAATATCAAGAACATTAAACGGTTCATGATCTGTATCGGGCCGATCAGTTCCCTTTTCGACTATGCCACCTTTGCCCTGATGTGGTTTTTCTTCCACTGCAGCGCTTATATCGATCCGGCAACGGCTCCTTTGCAAAAGGATGCGTTGGCCAAGCTCTTTCAAACGGGATGGTTCGTTGAATCGTTGCTGACTCAAACCTTGATCGTCCATATCATCAGGACCCGGCGGATTCCCTTTATCGGCAGTTGTGCTTCGCTGCCCATGACCCTGACAACCCTGGGCATCATGGCCATTGGCAGTTGGTTGCCCTATTCGCCTTTTGCTAATGCTTTGGGACTGGTGGCCCTGCCAGCGATATACTGGGCTTGGATTGCAGCATTTCTCATGACCTACGCTGTCTTGACCCACGGGGTAAAGACTTGGTTTTTTAACCGTTACGGAGGAAATTGATCATGGACACCTTACTTGATGCCCTGCAGGAGGGGCGATTGTTTGAATTGCCGGAAAATGACAAAACCCATGCCTTGCAATTCCTCGCCCACATCATTGAGGCTTTTCCCGAGATTCCTGCCGGGACCGATGTGGTCGGGCTGGTCATGACCAAAGAACAAGCAACCAATACCGCTATTGGTAAAGGGTGGTCTTGCCCCCATGCAGGTATTCCTTTTGATGAAGATTTGATGTGTGTTGTCGGCTGGAGCCCGGAGGGCATCGATTACGGCGCTAAAGATGGCAAAGTGGTGAAGTTGGTAGTGATGTATCTGGTTCCGGCTAATCAGCGCAACCATTATCTCCGCGAAATATCGATGTTGGCCAAGGCGGTAGAAACCTATCCCAGCATAGGAAAACTGGATGAAGCCAAGGAGTTGAACGATGTCCGCAATTATCTGCTGGATCTGATTGCCACCACCAAGGAGACTGTTGGTCCGGATATCCGCGCCAGGATGATCAGGCTGCAGGCTAAGCCGACGATTGAGCCGCTCACTGTGACGGATTTGTCTAATCTCATCGTTGAACCCGTTACCCTGGTCAGCGATATCAGCAATCGACACATTGCCCTGACCCAATGTGCTGATCTCGCGGAATGGCTCGATTCAGTCACCGGTCTTATTGAAAAACTTGAACACGAAGGTATGTATCAGCAGAAAGGGTGGCGATTGCTGCGGCGAAACGTGGTGGTCTACCATGGCGGCAAGACCGTTTACGAATGTCTGGCCATTAAGATTGCGGCAACGAAATCATTACCAACACGATAATCTCAGTAACCATAAACCTCTTGAAAATCTGGTGTCTCCGACCGTAAAGGGCAGAGACACCAGAGCCCATCTATAGCACTTTCTTACATGGAACGCCGATACTGACCACCTACCTCGTACAGGGTCGAGGTGATCTGGCCCAGTGAGCAGACCCTGACCGCATCGATCAGCACAGCAAAGACATTGCCGTTATTGATCACCGTCTGTTTGAGTTGTTCAAGCATCGGGCCGGCAGCTTCTGTATTCCTGGATTGAAAATCACGCAACCGTTTAATCTGGCCTTCCTTTTCCTCTTCCGTTGACCTGGCCAGTTCAATTTCGATCGGCACATCGCCTTTAGGGTTGCGGAAGGTGTTCACCCCCATGATAGGGTAGGACCCATCGTGCTTCTTGTACTCGTAATAGAGAGATTCCTCCTGAATCCGGCTCCGCTGATACCCGGTTTCCATGGCCCCCAATACGCCGCCGCGTGAAGCAATGGCATCGAACTCCTTAAGCACCGCTTCCTCCACCAGGTCGGTGAGTTCGTCGATAATAAACGATCCCTGATTGGGATTTTCGTTCATGGCCAAGCCCCACTCGCGGTTAATGATGAGCTGGATAGCCATGGCACGGCGGACCGAATCCTCAGTTGGGGTGGTAATCGCCTCGTCGTACGCATTGGTGTGCAGGCTGTTGCAGTTGTCGTAGATGGCGATCAGGGCCTGCAGGGTGGTGCGGATATCGTTAAAGGACATCTCCTGGGCGTGGAGGGAGCGGCCCGAGGTTTGAATATGATATTTCAATTTCTGTGAGCGTTCGTTGGCACCGTACTTATTCTTCATGGCCACGGCCCAGATGCGGCGGGCGACTCGGCCGATCACCGTATATTCCGGGTCCATGCCGCTGGAGAAGAAAAAGGAGAGGTTAGGCGCAAAGTCGTCGATCTGCATGCCGCGGGCCAGATAGGCTTCGACGTAAGTGAAACCGTTGGCCAGGGTAAAGGCCAACTGGGAGATCGGGTTTGCTCCGGCCTCGGCAATATGATAGCCGGAAATAGAGACTGAATAGAAATTTCTAACTAAGTTGTGGACAAAGTATTCCTGGATGTCGCCCATCATCTTCAAGGCAAATTCGGTGGAAAAAATGCAGGTATTCTGGCCCTGATCCTCTTTGAGGATGTCAGCCTGCACCGTGCCCCGCACATTGGAAAAGACCCAGGAACGTATTTTACCGACCTCGTCTTCGGTCGGTTCTCGGCCGTTGTCGGCGACGAATTTCACAATCTGCTGATCCAGGGCGGTATTGAAGAAACAAGCGAGGATGATCGGCGCTGGACCATTGACTGTCATTGAAACCGAGGTCGTTGGCGCGCACAAATCAAAACCGTCATAGAGCACCTTCAAGTCGTCGAGGGTGGCGATCGAAACACCTGAGTTACCTATTTTCCCATAAATATCAGGACGCTCGTCGGGATCGCAACCATAAAGGGTCACCGAATCAAAAGCGGTGGAAAGGCGATGCGCAGGCATGCCCGCGCTGACCATCTTGAATCGCCGATTGGTACGGAAAGCATCACCTTCACCGGCAAACATTCGAGTCGGATCCTCGTTCTCACGCTTAAAGGCAAAGACACCAGCGGTGAAGGGGAACGAGCCGGGCACGTTTTCTTTCATTAAAAAACGCAAGACCTCGCCGTTATCGTCAAAACGAGGCAAGGAGACCTTGCGGATGGTTGAGCCGGAAAGCGACGTGCTGGTGAGTTTGGTGCGGATTTCCTTGTCGCGGATTTTCACCACATATTCGTCCTGGGCGTAGAGCGATGTGGTCTTGGGCCACAGGTCGAGCATTTTTTTGGCGCGACTATCGAGTTCTCCGTCTTTCCAGCTGATCAGTTCATCAAAATCAGCGACCGATTTGCCGCAGGTTGCCATCAATTCTTTGGTAATGCCCAAGGCCTGACGCTCGCGGGCTATTTTCACCTGGGTATCGATGTGGCCATGATAGCCGCGCACACATTCGGCGATCTCCGCTAGATAACGGGTCCGTTCTGCCGGAACAATGGCTCGTCTGCTGGACGCCTTGGGCACCGCCACCAGCGGCAGTCGTCCTGGTTTGAGCGCTAATCCGAGTTCCTGCAGTGCTGGTGCCATTGCCTGAAAGAGAGCGGTAACCCCTTCATCATTGAAATGGGCGGCGATAGTGGGGAAGACGGGCATTGCGTCAACCGGAGTGGCAAACGCTTCGTGATTGCGTTGATACTGTTTCCGGACATCGCGCAGGGCATCTTCGGCACCGCTGCGATCAGATTTATTAATGGCCACGAAGTTGGCGAAATCGAGCATGTCGATCTTTTCCAACTGCGAGGCGGCACCAAATTCCGGGGTCATAACATAAAGGGAGAGATCAACATGCGGCACGATAGCAGCATTGCCCTGACCAATGCCCGAGGTCTCGACAATGACCAGGTCGAAACCGGAGAGCCTGCAGGCCGCAATCACTTCTGGGAGAGCGGCTGAGATCTCCGAGCCAGTGTCACGGGTGGCGAGTGAACGCATGTAGATGTTGGGGTGTTCGATGGCGTTCATCCTGATGCGATCGCCGAGCAGTGCACCGCCGGTGCGCTTGCGGGACGGATCGATGCTGATGATGGCCAACTTGAGGGCGTCATCCTGATCGAGGCGGAGACGGCGAACCAGCTCATCGGTGAGCGAAGATTTGCCCGCGCCGCCGGTGCCAGTGATGCCTAAGGCTGGAGTATGGCATTCCGCTGCTGCCGCAGCCAGGAGCTGTTGCCGCAGTGCTTCCGGGTAGGCCCCGTTTTCAAGAGCGGTAATTATTTGTGCCAGAGCACGACGGTCTCCGCTTTTCAGGGCGGCCAGAACTTCGTTTGGCTCCTGGGGTGCCAGGCTCGTGAGGTCGACATCCGCCATCTCGACCACCTCGTCGATCATCCCTTGCAAGCCCATTCTTTGACCGTCTTCCGGCGTGTAAATCCGACTGATCCCATAAGCGCTCAACTCACTGAGTTCTTCAGGGACGATAACACCGCCGCCGCCGCCGAACACCTTGATGTTGGCGCCGTTGCCAGCTTTGAGCAGGTCGATCATGTATTTGAAATATTCAACATGGCCCCCCTGGTACGAGGTGACCGCAATCCCTTGCACATCTTCCTGCAGGGCAGCATTGACGATCTCCTGTACCGAACGGTTATGGCCGAGATGAATGACTTCGGCGCCGGTGGCTTGCAGGATACGGCGCATGATGTTGATGGTGGCATCGTGACCATCGAAAAGGGATGCTGCGGTGACAAAGCGAACTTTGTGTTTGGGCTTAT
>CAITZN010000312.1 GCA_903896915.1 uncultured bacterium | reverse complement strand
TTGCCGACAGATGACTGTGCTGGCGGCGAGAAAAAGCTCTTCAGAGGGGTAACCAACCAGGCGAAGGTGCTCCAGAGCCTGACCGATAATGGCAAAAGCCCCGTTTTTCCCGGCCAGCCGATCCTGGACGGATGCATCGCGGGAGTTCATCTTCACCACCACCCGAACTTTTTCTTCGGCCAAGACCCCTGCCAATTCTTCAGTGACACCGGTGCCGTTAGTGAACATCTCGATCTCCAGCCCAAGGCTGCCGAGATAACGGAGCATCTCAACCAGATGCGGATAGAGGGAAGGCTCGCCGCCAAGGATAATGATCTTGCGAGCCCCCAGTTCCTTGGCCTGGAGGATGACTTCCTTGATCTCCGGGCGGGAGAGTTCGCCCGCTCCGGCCGTTCGGTCGGCGAGATAGCAATAGGCGCAGCGGAAATTGCAGGCCCGGCTGAATTCGATCTCCATGGACAGCAATCGGTCGACCGAGGCGGCCACGCGGATCTCTTCTTCGGTGAATTCCAAATTATAGAGTTGCATCCGTCAATACCCCTCAAGGTCCTTGAAGGTGTTGATCCGTTGCCAGCGCTGCACCTCCCGTTGGTAGCGCCCTTCCCACCCGCCTTTACGCATAATCCGCCAGTAGTGCAGCTTAAGAAAGGGCTTGAAAGCAAAACGCCAGATCGAGGTCCACAACCGCCCCTGTTTGCGGGCCGGAGCAGGCGGATTCCACCAACCGAGCACCACCTGGCGTTGATACCAGAACTGGTACTGCAACTGGACCGCCGTGAGATGCTTGGTGCGCACATTGGCCCAGAGGCCGCTGTACTTTTTATAGTCCTCCTGATTGTCGATCAAACCCTGCTCCAGGAGATTCTGCCGCATCCCGGTTTTGGGATAGGGGGTGAGGATCTGGCAATAAGAGGCATCGGCACCGATACTGACAAAGAATTCGTAATTTTCCCGGATCGAATCCGCATCGTCATCGGGAAAACCGAAAATAAGACCGCCAATCACCATCATCCCGTACTTATGGCAATTTTCAATCGCTTTTCGTGACGCGGCCACAATATCGCCCTTGCCAGCATCGCTCAGATTCTTTTTTGAACCGTTTTCAATACCGAGAAAAACGGAGCGAAAACCGGCTTGAGCCATTTTAGCGACCATGGCTTCGTTGCTGGCCATGGAGATGCAGTCCGCCTGCACAACGATGTTGAGCCCTTGATAGTTCCGGGCGATGATAGCATCGCAGAGTTCAATCACCCGGCCAGGATTAAGCACCATGTTATCGTCTGTAATGAACACCCACTTGGTCTTGCGTTTGTAATAGATGTCATCAAGATCCTCAAGCACCCGACTGATGGGATAGGTGCGAAAGGTACGGCCGTACATGTGTTTCATGCTGCAGAAATTGCAGGAGCGGGTGCACCCTCGGGAGGTTTCCAGCAGTTCGATCTTGGAGTAGATGATGTGGTAACCCCAGGTCAGGCGTCGCTTATCGCGGATGGGCAGCTTGAGGGTGCTGAGATCCAGGTTTTCGCCCCGTGGATTGTGCACAAAGGCACCGTCCTGCTTGTAGGAAAGCCCCGGTATGGCGGCGAGGTTGTCGCGTCCGGCCATGGCGTTCACCAGCCGTCGGCAGCACTCCTCGCCCTCACCCCTAATGATGAAGTCGATCCATTGGGACTCCGCAGCTGCAGCAATCTCTTCAGACATCAGGGTGGCGTGATAGCCACCGAGGCAAATTTTGACCTGCGGCCGGATTTCCTTGAGCAGATGGGCTATTTTGATGCAGGTGTCATACTGCCAGGCCATGGCCGAGAGCCCAATCAGGTCCGGCTGGATAGTGTTGACCATCTTAGTCAGATATTTCTTGATCGAACGACGTTTGCGGATGAGGTCGATCAAAAAAACCTGGTGATCGTCGTCGATGTTGCCGCCGACCGTGGCGATGCCGTGGTTAGGCATGTGCACCGCAGTTTCATGAATGATAATCGGCACCACGTCCGGCATGGAAATGAGGATAACCTTCATTGTTCGGTCTCCGGCAAATGATTGGAAAAACAATGCGCTTTGACATCGCTGCCCGGTGCAGCCTCTGGACAACAACGCTCCAGAGCCTCGCGGACTCGGGCAAGGAGGTCGGCCAGGCGAGGTTGAAACTCGCCGGCTGAGATCGTCTCGATCAAACGGACGGATATTTTTCGGGGTTCCTGGGTGGAAAAAACGAACGATCCGGGAGTAAACAGCCGGTCGGTATTGTGCAGGCAAAGAACATGTACCGGGGCACGGCATTGCCGGGCAATCTTCAAAGCCCCTTGGTACAGTGTTCCGATGCTACCGTCGCGGCTTCTAGTCCCCTCTGGGAAGACAAAAAGATTGCCGCCACC
>CAITZN010000311.1 GCA_903896915.1 uncultured bacterium | reverse complement strand
TCAGCGGCCTCAGAGAACCTGTGCAGTGAGGTTTCGGCCTTCTTGGTCAATTTGAAGATGATTCGAGGCGGAGAGGTGGGTAAATGTCGCAGACCACGGGTAATTTTGAAAAGCACTTCGTCGGGTAGCTTCTGCTGTACCTTTTTCGCGGAGATCATCGGTCCCAGAGAGAGAACCAGCAGGGCCACCAAGCCCTTGAGATCGGGAAAATCAAGGGCAATATCCTTGTCTTGGCAATGTTTGGCCAGCTGCGTCAGGGAATCCATGCCGATGCGGACCATGGCATTTATACCCAAAGTGTTGAAAAGAATGCAATAGTTCTGGGCCAGGGTGGCAAGGAGCTTCGGGGCGATAGCCTCTTCGGTGGTCTCGCCCACCACCTTTTTTTCTCGGGCAAGAGCATCCATGAGCAAACCCTGAGCCTGGGCCTTGCTGCCCCGGAAGACGGCCTGGAAATCTTTGCTTTGGTAGAGGGCGTGGCCTAGGGTGGAGGTGAAGATGAAGATCACCTCTTTGCAGTTGATGCCGTTTTCAGGATCCTTTTTGGTGAGCAGATCGAGCAACTCCGTCTGTAGCTGGTTGCTCGCCATTTCAATGGACTCAAAGAGGATGATGGCGCGGGGAGTGCTGCGGAGAAAGCGGATCAGCTCGCCTTCCTGGATTTCCTGGCCGATCAGCTGGGGAGCAAGGAGTTGGCTCCCGCCTTCCGGATTGTTATAGCGTTCGAGGTCAAAATGTTTGAATGCCTTATACTCCTTGAAAAGGCTGCTAAGAATCTGGGCCAGGTAGATCTTGCCCACGCCCGGCGGACCAAGAAAGGTGAAGATCGCTTTGGGCTCAGCTTCTTTGGGCGGGCGGAAGGCCAGGTGGATAAAGGCGTCCACCACCTCGTCGATGGCGTCCTCCTGGTCGAGAACAATCTTTTTTAGTTCTCTGCGGAGTGTTTCAAATTGCTGGAGTTGGTTCTTTTTTGGTTTGGAAGGTGGCAAGCGCATTCTCCCTCAAAGGTTTGTCGGCGGTGGGTGATAGTTGCATCCATCCGCAGGGTAAACCTGCGGATGGGGAGAAGAGGTCAGATCCGGAAGCGGTTGACAATCTCCTTAAGCTCTCCGGCCATTTGTTGCAACTGTTGCGCCCGTTCCCGTACCTGATCACTCGATTTGGTGATCTCTCCGGAGGCAACGCTCACCTTGGTGATGTCACTGGTAATAGATCCAGCGACTATGGAACCTTGGCCGACATTCTCATTGACCTCCTGCAACCCTTGGGAAGCTTGGGCAATATTGGTGGCAATCTCGCCGGTAGCCGCACTCTGCTCGTCCACGGCGGTAGCGATGGTGGCCACCAATTCGTTGACCTGATTGATAATCGAGGAAATTTGCTTAATCTCTTCCACCGTGACATTGGTGGTCGACTGCATGCCTTCGATCTGCACCTTGATATGCCGAGTGGCCTCAGCAGTCTGCTTGGCTAGCTCCTTGATCTCGTTGGCTACCACTGCAAATCCCTTACCCGATTCCCCGGCTCGGGCTGCCTCGATGGTAGCATTCAGGGCGAGAAGATTGGTCTGATCCGAGATATCGTTGATGGTTTCGGTGACCTTGCCGATAGCGCTTGCCGCCGCTCCGAGTTCGGTCATGCGTTGCGTGGCCTTAATCGATTGTTGTGCAGCCTCGTTGGTCATCGCGCTGGCTCGATCGGCATTGGCAGCGATTTCATTGATGGTCGCGGTCATCTCTTCGGCTGCCGATGCGACCATGGCGGTGTTGGTGGTGGACTGCTCCATGGCCGCAGCCACAGCGTTTAGATTGGTGGTCATCTCTTCCGCGCCGGCGGCAACGTTGTTGGCTACCATTGCCGTTTCCCGGGAGCCTGTACTCATATTTCCGGAAATAACGGTGAGCGATTCCGCCGAATCGTTGACCGCCATGGAATTTTCGGCGATTTTCCTGATCATTTCCTGCAGGTTGCCCAGAAACACATTGAACAGGGTGCCCAACTCACCAAGCTCATCTTTGGACTGCACAGCGATCCGTTTGGTCAGATCGCCTTCCCCTTCCGCCACATCACGAAAGCTAAGAATAAGTTTCTTCAGACCGGAACTGATCCCCAGTGCGATGACGAAGCTGAGAGCCACGATGCCGACAAAAATCAAGCCGGCCGCCATCAGCATCTGCCGGGTCTTCTTTCCGGAAAGTCGGTCAATGTCCGCACGAATTGCGGTGTTGGTCTTTTCGATATTGTCGATATACACCCCGGTACCCACCCACATGTTGAGGCCCGGGATCATTTCGGCATAGCTCAATTTAGGAACATCGCCAGCTCCCGGTTTCGGCCAGATGTATTCAACGTAGCCACCGCCGCCACTCGCTTTCTGTCCCAGTTCCCGGATCACATACACCCCGTTTTTGTCTTTGAGGTCGCCAAGATCTTTTCCCTGGTTTTCCTGCTTGACGGGCATGGCCACGTTGACGGTTCCCTGGTAGACAAAGAAATATCCGGACTGGTCGTCCTCGAACCGGGTCGGATTCACCATGGCCTGGATAAGGGCACCGATCTCATCCGGCTTGGTAGCACCGGATTTTTTTACCGCTTCACCGAGGGCGATGGCCATGGCATGACTGGAGACCTGGATCTTGGCCTTCTGGTCCGCCAGCATGACCTTGGCGGTTTCAGCGGTGCCCAGGTCACGGATCTGGCCGGCAATGTTGAAGGTGAACAGGGTCATGACCGCAAAGAGGACGACGATGCCGCCAATAATGAGCAGTATTCGTGTCTTGATACGCATTCGTAGCAGCATAGCGTTGCCTCCCTGCATTAGGCATGTCCGGTCTTTTTTTACCAGGAAAGCCCCCCGCCTCCCTGTTGAGCCGGTGTTGTCTGTTTCCTCTCTTTTATTATATTATAAGCCCCAGCAATAGGGTATGTCCAGTGGCCATATAGAGGGGAAATACATTCAATGTAGAGGTCCAGATTGACAATGGGGTATCTTTCCGGCTAACGCTTATTTTTACCTGCCATTGAGGCAAGAGAGATGAGTCCTTTGCTTGGTCAAACCTTATCAACAGCACGACCGTGTGCCTAAGAAAACAAAATATTTATGGCCGAAACACGATTCATAGTGGCGGGGAACCTTATTGACGGCAGCGGCGCCGATGTGCGCAGGAATGTCTTTCTGGAAGTTGAGGACGGCATTATAGCGGCCATCGGTTTTGCAGCAGATCTTCCCCGCAATGATGGGGCTGCAATCGATGACTTCTCGCACTGTACTCTATTGCCGGCGTTGGTTGATTGCAGCGTCTCCCTGTCGCAATCGCCCTCTGTGGACAGCAGGGTGCGGTCATACTTTGAAGAGTCCGGTTTTGAGAAAAAGGCAGCTCTGTTTGAGCGGCATATCCGTGACTGCCATGCACACGGAGTGCTGGGCGTCGCCGACAGCGGTGATGTCATCGACCTGATGGAACACTGTCAAAAGGGCATGGCGCAGGGGAACATAATTGACATTCGAACATCTGGTTCGTTGGGATGTGATTTTTTTAAAATTTGTTATTCATGCACTGTCGAAGACGAGCAAGCACCATCTCTTCAGCTTAACCACGAAACCCTGCGCCATATTCTGCTGCAGCACAGTGGTAAAAGAAAGGTGGTGGTGGCTAATGGTCAACAAGCGGTAAGGGCGGCACTTGAGGCAGGGTGCGATGCCATCGAACAGGGATACCTCATGGGCGAGGACAATCTCAGGAAAATGGCGGAGCAAGGTGTGTTGTGGATTCCTAGCGTCCTGAGGGCCAAGAATGCCTTGGACAGTTCGGGCTCTGGCGGAGAAGTGTGTTGCCGCTTCTCCCTGCGTTATGTTGCCCCGGGAAAGGCACTCCCCGGTGCGGAGATTTTTTGGAAAAAGATGCTTGCAGACCAACTCATGCAACTGCGTCTTGCAAGAAAACTGGGCGTGACCACGGCCGTGGGAACCGGGGCTGGCAGTACTGGCTTGCTCCATGGCGAGTCGATGGTCGAGGAGATGAAATTATTCATCAAGGCCGGCTATTCTTTGGAGGAGACCATCCGTTGTGCATCGGACAATGGAGCCAGATTCTTTGGCATGGAGCAACTGGGAACGCTTACGGTCGGACGGAATGCGACATTCCTGGTAACCAGAGGCACGGCGCACCAACTGCCGAGAAAACTCTCCTATCTCGAAGGCATCTATGTCGCCGGCGCACCCAGCGGCATGTATCGAAAAAATCCTGTCAGGGAAGCGGCCTCCCGGCCATTGCAATAAAGAAAAGTTGGCTTGAGGTACACACTTTTTAGGATAACTACTCTTCGTAAGTGCCATTCGCTCATAATTAATCTCTGGTCGATGTCAAAGAATCCTAGACTTCGATTGCTTCGATTTAGTCAGGAAAAATCGACACATTGAGAACATGCTTGCGGTTGTAACGTTTGACATCTTTAAGCAACGCCATTCCAGGAGCTGTTTTGTATTTTTGCGAAAATGACTTTTTTGTTCTTTCATTTTATGCAGGTGTCAATATTTCCAGTATCTTTTCATTCAGCTTATTCATATCAATTGGCTTTGAGATGAAGTGCATCCCTTCATCGACAATGCCGCGCTTCGCTATGATATCAGCGGTGTAACCCGACATGTAGAGGACCTTGGCGTTCGGGAGTATTGCCTCTATCCTGCCCATCATTTCTCTGCCGTTCAGGCCAGGCATGACCACATCAGTCAAGATGAGGTCAATCTGCTGACTTTTCTTTTCGCAGATGGCAATAGCAGCTTCAGGGGATTGTGCCTGGATGACCGTGTAACCTATTTCTTCCAGCATATATGTTGTCGTGTCGAGCAGCATTTCTTCATCCTCAACCAGCAGTATAGTTCCAGAGCCAGTCATAGGTGTTGGGACAGGCTTTTCAGCAGCGACGACCTCATCCGCCAAGCATGGAAAATATATTTTGAAAACTGTCCCTTGACCAAGCTCGCTGTAGACTTTTATAAAGCCGTTGTTCTGTGTGACAATGCCGAACACCGTTGCCAGGCCGAGACCGGTTCCTTTCCCAACTTCTTTGGTGGTAAAAAAAGGTTCGAATATACGTTTCTGGGTTTCCTGGTCCATGCCGCTGCCGGTGTCGCTAACAGTCAATTGCACATAATCGCCCGGTTTGACGTTGTAGTGCTTGCTGCTGTAGTCGCCATCGATATGCAAATTGGCTGTTCCAATACTTAAGGAGCCGCCGTTCGGCATGGCATCACGGGCATTGACCATGAGATTCATTAATATTTGGTCCAGTTGAGACGGGTCGATCTTGATTGTCCAGAGATCGTCGGACGGGTAGAATGCGAGGCGGATATCTTCACTGATCAATCGGTCAAGGATCTTTTTAGATTCGATGATCAACGAATTCAGGTTAACCGGTCTGGGGAATATGATCTCTTTTCGGGAGAAGGCCAGTAGCTGCTGAGTAATTTCACTGGAGCGCTTTGCCGCATTCAAAATCTGCTCGATATACTTATGGAGCTGATCACCCTCTGTAACTTTTCGCAGTAACAATTCCGCCGACCCCATGATAATGCTCAGCATGTTGTTGAAGTCATGGGCGACTCCGCCAGCCAAACGTCCAAGAGAATCCATTTTTTGCGATTGATAGAGCTGATCCTTAAGTTTCTTGTAATCGGTAATGTCACGCCCCTCTGGTATCAAGAGAACAACCTCGCCGCTCTCATCCAGAACTGGTTTTAAGGAAAAGTCAATGAAATGGATTGTCCCATCAGAAGCGGCATGCGTTGCCTCATACCGCACCAGTTTACCTTTGGCCGCTGTCAGCACGGCGCTACGAAGACGTTCCTGATCTTGTGGCGTGTGGGACCACCAGGGGGTATCACAAAAAGGCGTACCCCTCACGTCTTCAATAGGAATACCGTAGAATTCAAGCGCCGTCCGATTGCATTCGAGTATGGTGCCGTCCGGAGCTAGCAGCCCGATAAAACCATAGGAGTGATCGAAGATGGCGCGAACCTTCTGTTCGCTTTGTATCAATGCATCCTCAGCCCGTTTACGTTCGGTAATGTCATCGTAGCTGGCGCGAATCAGCTTGCGGTCCTTTGACGGCAACCTGGTGAGCCGAAGTTCGCAGACTAACTCCTGCCCTTCGGCGTTCTTTACCTTTCCTTCCAACGAAATTGTCTCGCTGTTCAACACCCGGTTGATGACTTCATTATACTCGTAGCCTTTGAGTTTGGTTTCCGGATAAAAACGCAACGGTCCAGATTGTAGCAACTCTTCGCGACTGCAAGCAAACAACTTTTCGGCATTAATATTGGCATCAACAAATCGATCAAGATCATAATCATATACGAGTATTGCGTCTGGCGCCTGCTCGATGAGAACCCGAAAGTGGGCTTCTTGCTCCAGAGCCTTTCTTTCGGCTATCCTCCGGCGGCGATTTTCCAGGAGCAGGACAGCTACAAAGAGTACCAAAGCAAGCATGAAAGTCATCGCGGTGATGATCGTTGTCAAGTATTCCTTCCAGATCTCCATCGGGCGGTTTATGACAACGCTGCCGGTCGGCAGGCGATTCTCAGGAATCTGCCAGCGTTTCAACGCTTGATAATCGAAAAAATATCCCATTGTTGCAGAGGCATAATCAGCGTCTGAAATGGGGGCAGCAGCATCTCCATGCGCCGCGATGTCGCCGATCAGGGTGCCGATACGGGCAGCGCTGATCATGAACCCCCCGACAACGCCCTCGTCAAGTTGTACATCATAGTGACAGAAAACTGGGGCAGAGGAGGCTTTGACGAGCTTTCTGCGGATATCCACGGAATCCAGCGGGGTGCCCTGTCGGTCAATGTAGACCGGTAAATAAAATATGGCGGTGTCGGTTGGCAGGTTGGCGGCCCAAGCATACAGTTCCTGGTCGGTGAAATTGTTCATTATATCCAGGGTGATATTACGAGCAGAGGACTTCCCTATTTTCTGCAAAATGGCTTTGTAATTTTGACCTAGCGGGCTTTGGTCAAGCACAGCTACAACCCGTTTAACTTGAGGTGAAACCAATTTGATAGTGTCAACGGCCTGCTCAAACCTGGAGGAATTGTTCGTCACAGAGAAAGACACCTTGCTTCCGACCTGCTGAGTCAACATGCTTGAGGAAGCAAAATTAAAGAGGTATTGCCTCGCTCCCGAAAACAGAAGAGGTCTTTTCAGCAACAAGTTGGCTGCTAATGTGCCTTCGGCGATGACGGTATCGATTTTTGTATCGGCGTATTTTTGGGACAGATACGCAGCAGTGTCGTCGTTATCGAGCCGGTCGCTAAAAAGGTCGAGGTCAAGCCCCTCCTCATGCACTACCGGCTGATCAGGCCTTGGAATTTTTTCAAGATGTTCTGTCATTGCCTGGTGGAGTTTGCTTCGCCAGACATAACTGGGAGACCAGGAGTGGATAACCAAGACCTGGCGTTTAGTGTTAGTTGCCGTTGTATCGGCAAACACCGGTTTAAAGCAACTCCCCAGAAGCAGGAGCGCGAACAGAAACACCGGAAAACGTATTTTAATCATACATTTTTTCGTCACAAGTTAGCCTGTTGTGAAAGAGACTGGATTGTTTATAGATCAAAAGATCTGTAGTTATTAGGTGCGCCAAGGACGCTTCCGGGTTCACAACTCTAAAGCCTTCCGTGCTTGAGCGAACCCTTTGATCTTCTTACGCTGAGATTTTATTGTATAATATGCGATAGGTGAAAGTCAAAGAAACATCCCGGGGAAACGGGGGGGCGATTTCTTGGAATCTTGCAATCACATTTAATCGGTGTCCGTCCTTAAACGATAACGTGTTGATATTTTGCCGTAACGCTTGCTGTTTTTTCACGACGCGTCCTGTTTCTGTTCAGCTTCAACAGCCTAGTGTGATTTGACAATTTATTTTGGAGTTCCCGTTATGCGCAGAAAATTCAATCCCCAACTGAATCTGTTTTCGGCCATGGCCGGGATATAAAATTGGCCAAGTGCGATTGGGTGGACAATGCATTGGGGAACTTCAGGGCCGGTATCTCCACCTTCAAGCGAGTCTTCGGGCTTGACCGCTGCAGCTGGAAACGGTGGAAGGATTCGGTCGGTACGTCTGGGAATCTATCGTTTCTTATAACCTCCTGGTGCTGGCAAGAACAAAGCTGGCAAGACCTGAAGAGCTCCAGGTAGGTTGCGATCAGCGGGCCAGGAATTACCCGCCTGCCGGTCCCCCCAGGTACAGCAAAAAAAATGGTGTTTCCGGATGGACACCTTCTAGATTATGGTTACTTTTAAATAAGAATTGATTCCTAACAAGCAAGTGATTATGAAAATCGAGAAGCCAGAAGTTGAACAACGAATGAAAAACTTCGAGACGGTTTGCCGTGACGAAGGCATCAAGTTGACGCATCAGCGCATAGAAATTTTTTATGAAATTGCCCAAGCAGGGGATCATCCAGATGCCGATCAGATTTTCCAACGTGTCAGGGATCGTATACCAACCGTCTCTCTTGATACCGTCTACCGGACACTCTGGATGCTGAATGATCTTGGGCTGGTCGTAACTCTTGGTGCGAGCCGTGAACCGACCCGTTTCGATGCTAACTTGCAGAGTCACCACCATTTTGTTTGTAGGCAATGTGGATTCATTCGTGACTTCTACAGCAATGATCTTGATAACATCAGTTTGCCAGATTCGGTGGGCTCTCTAGGTGAGATTAAAGCCACGCACGTTGAAGTGCGAGGCGTCTGCCGAGAATGTATCGAGAAAGGGATGATACAATCCTGATGCATCGTCATGGTGCCCAAGTTAACAAGCAATGTTGGTGTTCCATGAGGGAGGCAATCTCGATGAGCTTTTAAAGAATGTGCAATCACGGAGTCGATTTGAGATCTCGTAACCAACATATTTCGGGTACCTGAGCACCGTTTTCGTGGCAGCATCGAAAGAGTTCACACAACCAAAGGAGGTAGCAACATGAGTGGAGAAGGCAAGTGCCCCGTTACAGGAAAAACCAATAAACGCGCAGCCGGAACGTCGAACCGTGATTGGTGGCCGAAGCAGTTACGACTCGACATTCTGCGCCAGCATTCCTCCAAGTTCAACCCCATGGGTGAAGATTTTAACTACGCTAACGCGTTCAAAAGTCTTGATCTTGCAGCAGTGAAGCAGGATCTTCGCAAGTTGATGACCGATTCACAAGATTGGTGGCCAGCCGATTGGGGACATTACGGAGGACTCTTTATCCGCATGGCCTGGCATAGTGCCGGGACCTACCGTACCGCAGACGGACGCGGCGGTGCAGGAACTGGCAATCAGCGTTTTGCGCCCCTCAACAGTTGGCCCGATAACGTCAACCTCGACAAGGCGCGCAGGCTGCTTTGGCCGATCAAGAAGAAGTACGGCCGGAAAATCTCCTGGGCCGACCTGTTGATTCTCACCGGCAACGTTGCCCTTGAATCAATGGGGTTCAAGACTTTTGGTTTTGGTGGCGGGCGTACGGACATCTGGGAACCGGAAAAAGACATCTATTGGGGGGCTGAAGAAACCTGGCTGGGTGATGAGCGCTATTCGGGTGATCGGGAACTGGAAAGTACACTTGCGGCTGTGCAAATGGGTCTGATTTATGTGAACCCGGAAGGCCCGAACGGCAACCCTGACCCTGTCGCCTCCGGCCGTGATGTTCGAGATACCTTCGCACGCATGGCCATGAACGACGAAGAGACCGTCGCGCTCGTCGCCGGCGGGCACACCTTCGGAAAATGCCATGGAGCAGGCGATGCCTCGCATGTGGGGCCTGAACCCGAAGCCGCCCCGATTGAGGAACAGGGATTCGGTTGGAAGAGCAGCTACAAGAGCGGCAAAGCCGGTGATACCATCAGCAGCGGCATTGAGGGAGCCTGGAAACCGAACCCGACCACATGGGATATGGGCTACCTGAAGATGTTGTTCAAATACGAGTGGGAACTGGTCAAAAGCCCGGCTGGCGCGAATCAATGGCTGGCCAAGGACGTGGACGATAAGGATATGGTGGTTGACGCGCACGATCCGTCGAAAAAACTTCGACCGATGATGACTACGGCGGACCTGTCACTGCGCTTCGACCCCATCTACGAGCCTATCGCCCGGCATTATCTGGAGAATCCCCAGGAATTTGCGGATGCCTTTGCCCGGGCCTGGTTCAAGTTGACCCATCGTGACATGGGCCCACGAGCCCGTTATCTCGGACCGGAAGTGCCCGCAGAAGAGCTCATCTGGCAAGACCCTATTCCTGCAGTCGATCATGTACTTATCGATGGCAGTGACATTGCCGCCCTGAAAAAGAAAATTCTGGCGTCTGGACTGTCTGTCTCCGAACTGGTTGCAACCGCCTGGGCCTCGGCATCCACCTTCCGTGGCTCCGACATGCGCGGCGGGGCCAATGGAGCCCGAATCCGCCTTGCTCCCCAGAAAGATTGGCAGGTCAATCAGCCGGATCGACAGGCCAAAGTGCTGAAGGCTCTTGCAGGCATCCAAAGTGAGTTCTCTAAGAAGGTCTCTCTGGCGGACCTGATTGTGTTGGCTGGTTGCGCTGGAATTGAGAAAGCTGCGAAAAATGCCGGTCACGAGGTGAAGGTTCCCTTCTCACCGGGGCGCATGGACGCCACTCAGGAGCAGACCGATGTCGCATCCTTTGCTGTACTTGAGCCCGAGGCGGATGGGTTCCGCAACTACCTCAAAACCAAATATACCGTCTCGGCTGAAGAAATGTTGGTCGATCGGGCGCAATTGCTAACGTTGACTCCGCCTGAGATGACAGTTTTGATTGGCGGTATGCGCGTTTTAAACACCAACTTCGGCCAGACCAAGTTCGGTGTCTTCACCGACCGTCCGGAGACATTGACTAATGACTTCTTTGTGAACTTGCTCGATATGAGTACTTCCTGGAAGGCGACCTCTGCAGACGAAGACATCTTTGCAGGGAGTGATCGCAAAACAGGTGTACTTAAGTGGACCGGCACTCGTGTCGATCTCATTTTTGGTTCGAACTCCGAGCTCCGCGCCCTTGCGGAAGTCTATGGAAGCGAGGATTCTCAGGAGAAGTTTATAAACGACTTCGTAGCGGCGTGGAGCAAGGTGATGAACCTTGACCGCTTCGACCTCACTTGATCGTATTGAAAAAAGCTTTTGAGTGCTGTTGTAGCATATTCTGAACTGTAAAATTGGTGGATCGGGGAGCGATTACCACAACTATTTACGGATGCTTTGAAGGCTTGAGGAAGCTGTTCGCAACATATGAGCGCGGTGTTTCAGTTTGTATTGAAACACCGCGCT
>CAITZN010000310.1 GCA_903896915.1 uncultured bacterium | reverse complement strand
GACCAACCTTTCAGCCCAGAATTTCAGACAGTTGCCCCAGGCTTTCCCCATGATAGTGCCAATTTCCGCACGGCTATTGCTCAAACCAGGTGTTCCCGGATGACGCAACTGAACCCAATCTCCTACCTTCTGCAAAACCTTGAATCGGGCGGCAAGCCAAGCCGCCCGCATTGGCTTGGGCGTCTCTGTTCCCTTTGCCGCCACCGCACTCATATCGGTTGCCAGGGCGACCTGCAAGGCCGCAATAGCTGCTTCCTGGTCAGCCTGGATAACTGCCCTATTCAACAACTCATCGCAAATGGCGAGAAATTCCTTTTTCTGCCATCCCTTACTGTTAACTTTATCCAATCCGGCAGTAATCTCTTTTACCAACTCCCCTCGCCTCGTCAGCCACCCCTGGTTCCACGATTCGAGCACAGGCAGGGGGTTTTCACTCTCGCTTTTCAGCCGTTCTTTCATTTCTGCGGTAAAGAGAGGGCCAAAGGCCGCTATTTTCAAGACAGCATCGCGCACCATGTACATCTCAGAATTAATCGCCCCGTCAGCAACCAGAATATGGCTGTTCTGCTCCAAAGCCGACCCCCACTCACTTCCAACCCCTTTTTCAAGTTGCGAGCACACCGCAGCGTGACGTTTCGCAGTCTCGGCCATGGGCACAATATCAGCAGAAGTTACTTCAGCCAGTTTGTCATGCAGCGTCAGATAATCGCTTTTGCATTTTTCCCTGAGAGCATTAGTCCAGACCAGCACTTTCCCATCAGCTTTAGGATCTATCCCGGCAATGACCTCTTTGAAGGTGTTGGCCAACTTGACAAAATGCTCGTTGACATTGGTGGTCGTACCGACAACGGGCGGCACGTTAGCAGTCAACAGCTCAGCATAAGTGGCGTTGATCAAGGCAAGCTTCTTTTTCTGCTCCTGCCACTGCAACCCATAAAAGGAATCCCAGAACCGATAGATACTGGTTAAAACCTGGCGGACATACAGCCCACCCATTTCAAGATTTCTGGGGCCCTTGCCGGTTTTACGGCTATAGGGATAGGATTGAATGATCTGTTCAGCCTCGGCACGATCAATATCAAGCCCCTTTGTTGCCTTCCAGGAGACGAGATCCAGCAGAAAAGCCATAGACTGGACGTTTATCGGTCTACCGGCAAGGACATCGATGTACTGCATCAACATTTTGTACAATCGTTCTTTTTCATCGATCGTTGTCACACTCTTGGTGTCGCTGAAATCCTTGCCAACCGCCGCGACCAGAATACCGAGAAATTGCCTTTCGAAAACCGCATCTTGAATCAGACCGATATCCTCTACCAATGCATTGCCGCTTGTCCGCAAAAACCGCTTAGCGCCATGTGACGCCACTTCCCTACGTCCTGCTTCCAGCGTGTTCAGGAGACGCACAATCTCTGAAGCGCTTACCTCCTGTCCCGTCTTTGCCCCTGTCAGAAGTGTTTGTGCATACCGTACTTGCTGCTCTAATGGCTGCACCTTCTTAACCAGCGATCGG
>CAITZN010000309.1 GCA_903896915.1 uncultured bacterium | reverse complement strand
TGCAAGCACTACAGGCTCTTGCCAGTGCAACCTTTGATCTGGTGTTGATGGATGTGCAGATGCCGCACATGGATGGCCTGACCGCTACTTCCATTATCCGGAACTTGGAAAATGGGCTGCCGCTTTCCCAGGAGCTACCTGATGATCTCGTAGGTAATCTTCGCGGCAGGCTTGCAACCAGACATTTACCGATCGTTGCCATGACGGCCCATGCTATGGGGGGCGACCGAGAAATCTGTTTGGCAGCCGGCATGGACAGCTATATCACCAAACCTTTCCATCCCGCTCAATTGACCGAGATGTTTCATTCGTTGACTACCTATGAGCGATTGCCGGTACCACCCAACGAAACGATTACTTCAGAAGCGAATCCCCCACTCCAGACAGTGACGAATGAGACTCCGACAACAATGCTACAGGTGGTATCGTATATGGAGAACAGCACCAATCTGACGAAGGAACAAATCGAACGAGTGCTGGATGCCGCCCGCATGAGTATAACGGATAATCTTGCCAAGGCTGCGACTGCCTTTGCCGAACATGATTTCACCACGCTCGGCAGGGCTGCCCATACTCTCAAGGGAACCTTGTTGCAATGCGGCCTTAACAATCTGGCAGCCAGGGCGGAAGAAATCCACCTTGGCTGCCGCACCAACAGCGACCTTTCCTACGAGCGGCTCATTGAGCAACTGCGAGCTGACCTGACAGCATTGCTTGAAACCGAACCTGACGCCAGCAGAAGCTTAGGCAAGGAGAAAGCCAATGGTTGACCACCGAGACCTTGAACCCCAAAACGTAGCCAACCCTTTTCCTCATTCGGTTAACCTTTATAGGTTTTTCTTCGAGGAGGCCATGGACAGCATGTTCATAGCCGATTCCCAGGGACATCTGCTTACCTTCAATGCCCAGTCCCTTGCCCTGACTGGATATTCCGGCAAAGAACTCCTTGGCATGAACTTCTCCGAGCTGATCCTGCCAGAAGATCTTGCCCGGGATCCTATCCCTTTGAAAGACCTAGCCAATGGCAAATTGGTCGTCAAGGAGCGGCGTCTCAAACGCAAGGATGGCAGTCTCGTCTGGGTGGAGAACCGGGTTAAGATGCTGCCTGAGGGAAAAATTCTCGGGATTTCAATTGATATAACTGAGCGCAAGCAGGCTGAGGCGACTTTAAGCCAACAAGCCCGCGAACTGGCGGCACTCCACACGATGGGTCTTGCGATTAGCTCTTCCCTCTCGCTTGAGCATACTTCGGCAGCGGCACTACAAACCATGTTCGACGCTACCAATGCAGATCTGGTCTTTTTATTCCTGCGCGAAGGCGAGCGCCTGGTTCTTCAGGGAATCCTGCCACCGGAAGAAGGGGCTCGGTTGGGTACAGTCCATGAACACCGGGTTGGGGAGTGCGTTTGTGGCTTAGCGGTTAAGGAGGGCAGACCGCTCTACTCACAGGATATACACGTTGATGTCCGTTGCACCTGGGAAGAGTGCAAGCAGGCCGGCATCCGATCCTTTGCGGCACTGCCCTTGAAAAGCGGCGAGGAAGCTTTAGGCATCATCGGTCTGGCAAGTCTGCAGCAACGGGATTTCAGCACTCAAGCCAACTTTCTCGAAACCTTGGCTTACCAGGTGGCCATGGCGTTGACCAACGTTCGACTCTACGAAAATACGCAGCGGGAACTGGCTGTACACAAACAGACCCAAAATCGGCTGCTCCAGACTCAATTTGCCATGGACCACGCCGCTGAGTCGGTATATTGGATGACCGCAGAGGGTCGTTTCTTCTATGTCAACGAAGTAGCTTGTCAAACCCTTGGATATACGCGCGACGAACTGCTGACAATGAATATATACGCTATTGACGCGGAATTACCGGCAGATACATGGCCATTTCACTGGGAGGAGGCGAAAAAGACCAAAAACAGGGAGTTGGAGAGCGTTCATCAACGGCGGGATGGTAGGATTTTCCCTGTTGAGATTAAAGCGTCTCATTTCGCCTTTGACGGTCAGGAGTACCTCATCGCCTTTGTCCGTGACATCAGCGAACGCAAGAGGCTCGAGAAAACCCTACAGCAAAGCGAAGAACTTTTCTCCAAAGCCTTTGCCCGCTCTCCTGCACCCATGGTCATTTCCGACATAGAGACCGGCCGCTTCATTGATGCCAATGAACAGTGGTTGCAGATGCTCGAACATACCCGGGAAGAAACAATCGGCCACACCTCCTATGAACTGAACATTTGGGAAGATCCGGACGTCAGGACTGTTTTAGGAAAAATAATTCGAGAGACCGGTTCATTTCGGGAAGAACCGATACGCTTTGTCACCAAATCAGGAAATATCAAAGATGCCCTATGGTCGGCGGAGAAAGTCACCTTAGGCGGATCTGACGTCATGCTGTCGCTCATCTATGATTTTACTGAACGTAAAAAGGCCGAGGATGCATTGCACTTCACCCAGTTCGCCCTCGACAATGCAGCGGATCAAGTGTTTTGGATCGATGAAGAAGCCCATTTTAGGTATGTGAACAACAATGCTTGCCGGGTCTTGGGATACTCGCGGGATGAACTGCTACACATGACGGTGAACGACATTGACCCAACCTATAACACAGACATTCGCCCTAATTTTCGCCGTCGGCTCAAGGAAAACTCGCAACTTGTCATTGAGACCGTCCACCGTTCCAAGGACGGCGTGATTTATCCTGTTGAAATACGATCGAATTGCCTGGAGTTCGGCGATCAGGTTTTCAACTGCGCTTTTGTTCAGGACATCACTCTACGTAAGCAGGCTGATGAAAAGTTGCGTCAAAACAGTATGATTATCAAAAGTAGTCCTGTGGTCCTCTTTCGTTGGGAAGCAGCGGAAGGCTGGCCAGTTGTTTTTGTTTCTGAAAATGTGCGACAGTTCGGCTATGAAGACTGGGAACTGTTGACTGGGGAAATCCCCTACAGCACCATCATTCACCCCGACGACCTGGAACGGGTAGGACGCGAGGTGGAGCAATACTCAGCAAGCGGTACGGACATTTTTCGTCAGGAATACCGCATTACCACTAAAGACGGCGCCGTCCGTTGGATAGGTGACCAGACCACTATTGAACGGGACATAAAGGGCAATATCACTCACTACCAAGGTGTTGTTATTGACATCACCGAGCGCAAATTGGTTGAGGAGGCCCTCCGCTTTACCCAGTTTGCGGTTGACCATATGTCAGACCAGGCATACTGGCTAACCCCTGATGGTCGACTTTTTTATGTGAACTCCGCTGCATGTAAGGCCCTTGAATATTCGAAGGAAGAGTTGCTACAAACTACAGTATTCGACATCAACCCACTATTAACTCAAGATGGCTTTAAGCAATACTGGAATGAGTTAAGGAAAAATAATTTTTCCACTATTGAGGCTTATAGTAAAAGCAAAAGTGGAAATGTCTATCCAGTTGAAATAAGGTCAAATTTTGTCGTCATCGATGGAAACGAATACAATTGCTCCTTTATCACGGATATAACGGAACGTAAAAAAAGAGATGCCTTTGTGGCAGATAACGCGGAGAGGTTCAATATTATTTTTGACCAGTCTCCATCAGTCTTGTCCTTGGTGCAATTGCCGGAAAATATCTTTGTTGAAATCAACCAGAGTTTTGTCAACTTATTCCAGTTTAGCAAAGATGAGATTATCGGCAAAACGGCTTTGAGTCTTGATATATGGGTCAACCCTGAAGACCGGAACCGTTATCTTCAGGCATTGAAAGAAGGAAATGGATCTGTTCGAGATTTCGAAACAGTGATGCGAAGTAAGGATGGCACCTCGATAAACGTGCTGTTTTCAGGATATGTTACAGACATCAACGATGTGAGCTGTATTCTCAACGTGGTCCAAGACATAACCGAACGCAAACAGATGGAACGGCAACTGATTGAAGCGCACCGGATGTTGCACGATGTGCTTGAGACCATTCCGGTTCGGGTTTTCTGGAAGGACTACTCTGGCAGATACCTGGGTTGCAATAGTCACTTTGCTCGCGATATAGGGAGATCCAGCCAAAAGGATATCGTTGGGAAGGATGATTTCAGCATCAATGTACCAGAATTAGCTGCACTGTATCAAGCCGATGATCGCGCGGTGATCGAAAGCGGCGAAGCAAAAATTAATTATGAGGAGCCTCTTACCACCCCCGAAGGCCAACAGTACTGGCTCCGCACTTCAAAGGTTCCTCTGCGAAATAATGAAGGCGCGATTTATGGCATATTGGGATCTTACGATGATATTACCGAATCCAAACGAGCCCAGGAAGCTCTAAAGGAGAGCGAAAGCAATCTCTCACAGCTTTTCGAGTTAGCGCCGGTCCCAATGGCATTTGCCTTTGAGAATGATGGGTTCCGGGCAACAACCTGGAATACAGCTTGGTATCGAACCTTTGGGTATTCTCCGGAGCAAGCGGAAGGACGAAGCGGCAATGATATAGGAATGTGGGCGAACCCTGATGATCGCAATCGCCTTATAGAGGATGCCACACAGCCGGGAGGCGCATATTTCGACGCAATTCTGCAGCATCGAGACGGCACGATTCTCATCTGCTCCATATACGGTCGTATCATCGGCACAATCGGCAAACGGATACTAACGGTCGTCTATCTCGACATTACCGACCGCACTCGAGCTGAGCGGGCCGAGGCCGCTAATCGTGCCAAGAGCCAGTTTCTGGCCAACATGAGCCATGAAATCCGCACACCGATGAACGCTATTATCGGCATGACCCATCTCGCCCTTGAATCGCGGGATTCAAAGCAGTCGAAACAGTTTATCCGAACCGTCAATCAATCGGCAAACAACCTGCTTGGCATCCTCAACGACATCCTCGATTTTTCCAAGATCGAGGCGGGCCAGATACAACTCGACTGCCGGCCTTTCCACCTCCGTCAACTCCTCGAAACAATCATCTCCACCATAAACGTCGCCACCCTGGAGAAGGGACTGAAACTCGAAGTAATCCAGGCGCAAAACCTCCCAAAAGCGTTTATAGGTGACGATCTCCGCATCCGGCAGATTCTTCTCAACCTGACAAGTAACGCTGTTAAGTTCACTTCCCATGGTTCTGTTACTATCCGAGTTGAACCGGCTGTTGATCGACAGGTGACAGACAAGGTTTCGCTC
>CAITZN010000308.1 GCA_903896915.1 uncultured bacterium | reverse complement strand
CGGTAGTGGCAAAAACAGAATTATTGACCATGATGGTAGTGAACTTTTCTCCGCGGGCCAACGCGCCGATCAGTGATTCAGAACCGATGGAGATCAGATCGCCGTCACCCTGGACTGAAAAAACCAGATTATTGGGATATAATCTTTTGATACCGGTTGCCATGTCCGGAGAGCGTCCATGGGGACCGTTAACAATATCTACATTCAGCATAAAGCCGATGAAGGAACTGCAGCCGATGCCGATTACACAGACGGCCTTTTCTTCCATCCCCAGTTCTTCAATGCTCTCGGCGATAAGTCTGCCGATAATGGGGTTCTGGCATCCTGAACAGAAAGCAAGTTGGTGAATACATTGAAATTTGATACTTTGATTTTGCTTGAATTCTACGCCCATCCATTTCATCCCAATTCGCAGGCCTAGAAATTGGATTATATTTTTGCTGCCAATTTCTTAATTTTTCAATCCAATAGAAAGGATCACCTTCAACGCCAGTGAATTTTACCCACGGAAATTCGAATCCTTTTTTATCGCCAGTTTTTTCAGCATCTGCTGTTTTATTAGTATTAGCAAAAAGCATGGTGATCACAGATCCATCTTCAGCAACCTTTCTCCTTAATACACCGTTGTTATGAGATTTACCGGGTCTACCAGAGGCGAGCTTGCCGGTATTCAAATGCCATTCGCCATTTTCATAACGAAAGGTATCTGCTTCTCCCGAGTCCAGCATACGTATTTGCATGCTTCGTAATGGAAGTATGGTTTTAAGCAACAATGCAACCCACGAAACAGGACTCCACATTTCATATATTTCTTCAACTCTTCCAATAGGCCTGCGGTGTCTCCATACGCAATCAGGATCATTCTCATCGATTAATTTCTTATCAACTACAAACCAATCAGGACAATTTACAAAATCCCTCCTTCCTGTCGCGGAATGAGCAAATTTCCAATCAGAAAAATTTGGCCCTTCAGCAATCATTGAACGTATTTCTTCGATATAACCATAAGCCAATGTTGATCTTACACTTTCAAAAGGTTGTTCATAATATTTTACATCTGGTATAGCGATTGGATTATGGTATTCATAAGGTATGACTGGGCGATTATAATCATCTGGAACTGAAAACCCTTCAATTAAGACATGATTAATGAAGTCATTGACAATCATGGTTATTTTTTTACCAGATTTCAGATTAAGACAACAATGATTATAGAAATCCGGAAAGGTATTGGAACGCAGCAAAAATTCCTCAGGATTAACAAATATGTTCATATTGATGAGATAATATTGAAAAAATTTACTCAATGCATTAAGTCTAGCAGCGACACTACGTTTTTGAAATTTCATATAAGAAATAGCGTATCTTCTCCACTGAATGATTCTTTCATCAGCAACTTCTTGGAGCCAAATAAATTGAATATCATTAGATTTCGTAGTCAACCCTGGCATTACAGTGTATTTAAACTTTGATTTGCCAGATGTTATAACACGTCGCGATACTGGGTTGCGGAAACAATTCGGATTAGTATAATTATGAACAATGCCACCGATATCATGTGTTTTTGTTAGTACAAAATCCAAGAATGCACATAACTGATTACTGACGTTTCTTCCGGTAGGCGTATCTGGAAGCCCAAGCGTGACACTGTTAGGTGCATTAAAATCGATCGAAAGAAATACAGATGGATCACCTGAAATTTTGTGTTTTACAAGATAATCTATTATAAAATAAGCGACTCCCCGTATATGAAGATTTGTAATGAGTCTAAGAGTTTTGAACCATTCCAATGCAAGGAAACCCCACGCCGAATACTTTGGATAATCCTTGAAGATTATTTCAAGAGTGGGATTACTACGACGTCTTGGCAGGGACTTGGTCATAAATCTCTCCGAAACGTCTGATTCAGGCGTTCAGCGGCTTCTGCCATCACGGCCATGGTTTCCTGGAGCGACGGTGTGGTGTAGACCTCCTGGGATTCCATGGCGATGTGATGGAGCATCTTGCGGCGCATTTCTTTAGAAATCCCCGCTCGCACCAACCGCCGTCCGTAGGCATGACGGTGACCGTGAGGCGTCGTGCCGCACTCCTTCCCCACTGTCATGCCAATGCGTTCGCATGCCCGAGCGTGCGCCCGCCAATACTGCCCCATCTTGTACATGTCGCCCTGGTCACCCTGCGCGAGGTTGATGAAGGCGAATGGATGCGAACGAGGACTATGTCGCGCCAACTGCTCAAGGTAGCGCCACCAGACTGTGAGGAATAACTCGCCCATCTGTGGCACAAACCAATAGGCTCTTTTCACGACGCCAGGTTCATGCATACCACCCTTCCATCCAGCATGCCTTGAATCCATCAGTTCATTACGAGGTGCCAAGCCGAACATTTCTGCCAAATATGCCCGCCGCTTGCCAGTTTTCATCTTCCCCCGCTCGTTGACCCAATTCGGGTCCTTCGGAGCGTAGGAATCACTCGGGTGGCCGATCTGAACATAGGCGATCTTTTGGCTCTTTTCCCAGGGGTCCTTGATCACGTCCTCAACGTAAAGGTGAAAGGCTTCCGAGTAGCGGAAGCCCGCTCCGTTGATGAGTAAAGTAATCAATATGTCCCTATAGTTCGGCTGTCCCCCGACTCGGAAGCCTTCTAAAAGGAACTCCTCGAATCGGTTCTCCGGGAAAGCTGGTGGGTTGTCTCGCTCTGTTTTCGGCTCGCGCGGAGGCTCCAGCATGTGGCCATCCTTGGGGTCCGACTTCGCCCAGGTGTGGCCAAGAAAGGCTTGATCACGGCGGAAGCGATATGCTGCCTGATCGAGCCTTCGACCCCAAAAGGTTCCCTCGTATCGAGGGTTCACTGCCGCGACGCCACGTCGCTCCTGAAGCCAGTCGAAGAATTCGGTCAGCTGAAGGATCGTGGTCCTGACCTCTTTGGTGGATTTGGGGCTCCAATACAAACCGCATGTATCCAGCCGTGTCTGTAGATTGAAGGTGCCAGTCTGCAGGGCCGCTGCGAAGCCTTGGAACATCAGGTAGGTGTCTTCCTGCTCCTGGTTTGCCTCAACGTAGGCAATAAAGAGCTCCACCGACCTGCATAGACGCTCCATCCACGCTAGGCTTCGGGATAACCGGAAGGCGAGCAGATAGTCGACTAGCGGAATCAAGTACCCTGACGAAGTAAGCACCCCCGGGATTTCCGTGTAAGCCCCGGTCTCGTTCTCAAAGACACGAAGGGTCTTAGTCAGGGTCACGAACATTCGGGCCTCCTGACACATATTTTGTCATAAATATGTCTGTATGTGGGTAATTTTCAAATTATATCATCTACCTTGCAAGCCTCCTGTGGGAGGATTAACCTCGAATCAACCTCCCCCAAGAGGATCTGGAGGGTAAGTGTGTATTGATCCCAGGATCAAGGAACGGACATGTACCCCGAGTTCGTGCGGGCCGCCCAGGAAGAGGGCTACACCGAGATCGCCGCCTGGTTCGCCACCCTCGCCAAGGTGGAGCGCTTCCACGCGGGCCGCTTCCAGGATGCCCTGACCCGCCT
>CAITZN010000307.1 GCA_903896915.1 uncultured bacterium | reverse complement strand
TGCACTGCTGCGGTATTTCATCACTCACCCCCAGGAATTCCGTTATCTGGGACAGTACCATAATTCCCCCTACGGAATCGCCTTCCGCCGCGATCGAATCCTGGGAAAAGAGGGTGAACAAACCCCGTACCGCGTACTTTTTGAAGAAGGGGTTGCCCAGCAGGTCATCCGAGATTTCCCCTTGGTCGTGCTTTTCGCCCTGACCTTCGGACCGCTGCTGGCAGTGGCTCGCGACCATACCCTTGGCTTTGTAACCTTGGATGACCACTTACTCGTCCAGACAGTGGAAGCCTGCTGGGAAAGCATCAAACGGTAAGAGAGGGCGAACACGCCACCTAGCTCCACCCCGGCTGCGGAATGAATATTCACTCTCTTCCGTAGGGAATACAATCCATTACCAATGACGACAACGTTTCAATCCTTGCTGCGGAAACGCTCACGGACGGCCGTTGCACAACTTTTTACAAGGAAGAGCATGATGAAAACCACTGACACAATCAAAGTGTTCACCATAGCGGGGTTACTGACCGGTATGCTCATAATGAACGGCTGCAAGCAACAGGCCGCACCCGGCGGACCGTCCGCAGCCAAACCTGCTCCTGAGGCAGGGGTGGTCGTCGTGAACACGGAGCCTGTCACCCTGACCATGGAGCTATCAGGCCGAATTTCGCCCCAAATGGTAGCCGAGGTACGGCCTCAGGTGGGTGGCATCATCCTAAAACGACTGTTTACCGAAGGCGGTGATGTCAAGGCCGGCGAGGTTCTGTACCAGATCGATCCGGCGACCTACCAAGCCGCCTTCAACAGTGCCAAAGCTGCGCTGGCCAAGGCCGAGGCCAATGGCTACACCCTCCGGCAGAAGACGGAACGCTACAAGCAGCTGGTGGCGATCTCAGCGGTCAGCCGCCAGGAGTACGACGACGCCACCGCCGCCCTCAAGCAGGCCGAGGCGGATATCGAGACCGGCAAGGCTGCGGTGGAGACCGCACGGATCAACCTGGCCTACACTCGAATCACGGCCCCGATTGCCGGGAGAATAGGGCGTTCGAGCATTACCCCTGGTGCGCTGGTCACCGCCAACCAGACGACGGCACTGGCTACTATTCAACAACTCGATTCGGTCTATGTAGATGTGACCCAATCCAGTGCTGATCTGCTCCGCCTCAAACGGAACCTGGCCAGCGGCGAACTCAAAAATAATGCCCCCAGCCAAGCCAAGGTCAATCTACGACTGGAAGACGGCAGTGCCTATCCCCAGGAGGGTATGCTCAAATTCAGCGAAGTGACCGTGGACCAAAGTACCGGTTCCGTCACCCTGCGGGCTCAGTTTCCCAATCCCAACCAGCTGCTGCTGCCCGGCATGTTTGTTCGCTGCCTGGTGCAGGAGGGGGTGCGGGAGCAGGTGATGCTGGTGCCTCAACGCGGCGTTACCCGTGACCCTGCCGGTAATGCCGTGGCTCTCGTGGTCGGCGAAAACGAGGTGGTGGAACGGCGGATTTTAAAAACCGAACGGGCTGTAGGTGATGCCTGGATGGTTACCGATGGCTTGAAGACCGGGGAGCGGGTTATCGTTGAAGGTCTCCAGCGGATCCGTCCCGGTGCCACGGTGAAAGTGGTGCCTTTTGACGCCAAGGCGGCTGCGCCCGGCAACCAACCCGCAGCCAAACAACCGTAAGGAGTCACCATGCCCCGTTTTTTCATTAATCGTCCGATCTTTGCCTGGGTGATCGCCATCATGGTCATGCTGGCAGGCCTGCTGTCCATAAAAACGCTGCCGGTGTCCCAGTATCCGGCTATCGCTCCGCCCCAGATTGCCATCAACGCCACCTATCCTGGGGCCTCGGCCCAGACCGTGCAGGATACGGTCACCCAGGTGATCGAACAAAAGCTCAACGGCATCGACAACCTTATCTACATGTCATCCACCAGTGACTCGTCAGGTGCCGTAAGCATCACCCTGACCTTCAAGGCTGGAACCGACCCGAACATCGCCCAGGTCCAGGTGCAGAACAAATTGCAGCTGGCCGTGCCACTTCTGCCCCAGATCGTTCAGCGCCAGGGGATAGCGGTGGTCAAATCCACCCGAAACTTCCTGTTGATTGTCGGGTTGGTCTCGGAAGACGGGTCCCTGGACCGCAATGCCCTGGCCGACTACATGGTTTCGAACATCCAGGATATCGTCAGCCGCCTCGATGGGGTTGGTGAGTTGGTGCTGTTCGGCACCCAGAATGCCATGCGCATCTGGCTGAACCCGACCAAACTCAACAGCTATCACCTGACCACCAACGATGTGATTGCCGCCCTGCAAGCTCAGAATGCTCAGGTGTCCGCCGGTCAGTTCGGCGGCCTTCCTGCCGGTAAAGGGCAGCAGTTGAATGCCACGGTCACGGCCCGCACCCTGCTCCAGACCCCGGAGCAGTTCGATGCCATCATTCTGCGCACCAACAACGACGGTTCCACGGTCCGGCTCAAGGATGTGGCCGAGAGCAAAATCGGCACCGAGAACTACGAGCTGCAATCGTTCTACAACGGCAAACCTTTGGGCGGCATGGCTCTCCGGCTGGCAGCCGGCGCCAACGCCCTGGAAACAGGTAACCGGGTCAAGGCCAAGATGGAGGAGCTGTCGAAATACTTCCCCGCTGGCATGAAGGTGGTCTATCCCTACGACACCACCCCCTTTGTCAAAATATCCATCGAAGAAGTGGTCCACACCTTGATCATAGCGGTCTTTCTGGTTTTCATCGTCATGTTCCTCTTCCTGCAGAACTTCCGCGCCACCCTGATCCCGACCATTGCCGTGCCGGTGGTGCTGCTCGGCACCATGGGGGTGCTGGCTGCCGCTGGCTTTTCTATCAATACCCTGACCATGTTTGCCCTGGTGATAGTCATCGGCCTGCTGGTGGACGACGCCATCGTGGTGGTGGAGAACGTCGAGCGGATCATGAGCGAGGAGGGGCTCTCGCCCCATGACGCCACCATCAAATCCATGGGCCAGATCACCAGCGCCCTCTGGGGCATTGCCACTGTCCTGACCGCTGTCTTTCTGCCCATGGCCTTCTTTGGGGGTTCTACGGGGGTCATCTACCGCCAGTTCTCAATCACCATCATCTCTGCCATGATTCTCTCAGTCATGGTAGCCATGATCCTGACCCCGGCACTCTGCTCCACCCTGCTCAATCCGATCGAAAAAGGACATGCCCCAGGGGAATGTGGGCCGTTCTGCAAATTCTTCCAAAAATTTAACCGATTTTTTGACTGGAACAGAAACAAGTATGAAGGCATCGTCAGTCGCTCCTTCCGTAAGCCGGTGCGTTACCTGGTGCTCTACGGTGCCATCGTTGCAATAATGGTGTTCTTTTTCATGCGTCTGCCCACCTCCTTCCTGCCCGATGAGGATCAGGGATTCATTATCTGCCAGGTTCAGTTGCCGGCCGGGGCGACCCAAGAGCGAACCGTCCAGGTCATCCGCCAGTTGGAGCAGCATTTCCTGGAACAGGAAAAACAAACCGTGGAGGGGGTCATCACCGTGACCGGCTTTAGTTTTGCCGGCCGCGGCCAGAACATGGGACTGGCCTTTGTGAAACTTAAAAACTGGGATCTCCGCAAGACCAAGGACCTCAAGGCGTCGGCCATTGCCGCCCGGGCCATGAAGGCCTTCTCGCAAATTCGTGACGGTCTGGCCTTCGCCTTTTCTCCTCCGGCGGTGCTGGAACTCGGCGTTGCCAACGGCTTTGACTTCCAGCTGCAAGACCGAGCCGGCCTCGGCCATGAAAAGCTGATGGAGGCCCGCAACCAAATGCTGGGCATGGCCATGAAAAACCCAAAACTGGTCGCCGTGCGCCCTAATGGCCAGGATGACTCGCCCCAATTCAAGCTGGATATTGATGATGTGCGAGCTGCCGCGCAAGGCGTGTCGCTCGCCGATATCAACAACATCCTGGCCACCGCCTGGGGGAGTAGCTACGTCAACGATTTCATCCAGAACGGTCGGGTCAAAAAGGTCTATCTCCAGTCGGATCCCATGTACCGGATGCTGCCGGAAGATATCAACACCTGGTATGTCAGCAACAAAAACGGTGGCATGGTGCCGTTTTCCGCCTTTGCCACCGGCCGCTGGCAGTACGGCTCTCCCCGTCTGGAACGGTACAACGGTATTCCTTCCGTGGAAATCCTGGGCCAGGCAGCTCCAGGAATAAGCACGGGTGAAGCCATGTCCGAAATGGAAAAAATGGCGGCTGGTCTGCCGCCGGGTATCGGTTACGAATGGACCGGCCTCTCCTACGAAGAAAGAAATGCCGGCGCCCAGGCACCGGCACTCTATGCTATCTCGCTGCTGGTGGTTTTTCTTTCTGTGGCAGCCCTGTACGAGAGTTGGACCATCCCCTTCGTCAACCTACTGATGCTGCCGCTAGGACTAGTGGGGGCGGTTGTAGCAGTTAAGCTGCGGGTGTTGCCAAACGATGTCTATCTCCAGATAGGGCTGCTCACCACAGTAGGGCTTTCCACCAAAAACGCCATCCTGATCATTCAGTTCATCAAGGCGCAAATGGAGCAGGGCCATGAGTTAGTCGAGGCAACGCTAGCGGCAGTGAAGATCCGGCTCCGCCCGGTCATCATGACCTCACTGGCCTTCTTCTTCGGCACCCTGCCCCTGGCGCTGACCAAAGGAGCCGGCGCTGCGGCCCAAAATGCCATAGGCACAGCCGTCACCGGCGGGCTGCTCTCGGCCACCTTCATTGACTTGATTTTTATCCCATTTTTCTTTGTCCTGATCTCACGACTGTTTGGGAAGAAGCCGAAAAAACAGGTCGCTCCACTGCCTGCCGCCGGACCTCTTGCGGAGGAGAACTGATATGAACCACATGAAACGGATGAAGACTACGCTCTGTCTCTCTCTTGGCTTATTAATAAGCCTGACCGGTTGCACCATGGCCCCAACCTATACCCGGCCGGAGACACCGGTTCCAGCCGCCTGGCCTAGCGGCCAGGCCTACCAGGAGCAGATGAGCGCACCCTCTGACAAGGAGATAGCCGATATTCCCTGGCAAACTTTCTTTGCCGATCCGCAGTTACAGGGATTGATCAAACTTGCGCTGGAGAATAATCGCAACCTGCGCATTACGGCCCTCAATATCGAAAAATCTCAGGCCCAATACCGAATTCAGCGGGCCGATCTGATCCCGAAAATCGACGCCACCGGGGTTGCCAACAACCAGGCCGCGGTCAATCACCAATACAGTGTCGGACTCGGCGTCAGCGCCTACGAGCTCGACCTGTTCGGCCGGGTGCAAAGCCTGAAAGATCAAGCTTTAGAGCAATATCTGGCCACCGAGCAGGCTCAACGAGCCGGCCAGATCAGTCTGGTCGCAGAGGTCGTCGCCACCACCCTCAACCTGGCTGCCGACCGTGAGCGGCTGCGACTTTCCCAGGAAACGCTAAAGACCCTGCAGACGAGTCTGCAACTGATGCAGCGTCGCTTTGAGGTAGGAACCTCGTCTGATCTCGATCTGAGCCAGGTGCAAACCCAGGTGAATGCGGCCCGGGTCGATGTCGCCCGCGCTCTCACCCTAGTGGCCCAGGATGAAAACAATCTCAGCCTGGTGGTCGGCTGCAGTATTCCAGCCAATTTACTCCCCCACACCCTCTCGGAATCCCTGACTGCGGTCAAAGATATCACCCCGGGTCTACCGTCCGGAGTACTACTGCGGCGCCCTGATGTCCTCCAGGCCGAGAATCTGCTCAAAGGCTTCAATGCCAATATCGGTGCGGCGCGGGCAGCCTTCTTTCCACGCATCACCCTAGTCAGCTCCGTTGGCGTCAACAGCGACGAGTTGTCCGGGCTGTTCAAATCCGGAACCGGTGTCTGGACCTTTGCACCACAGATTGTGCTCCCTATTTTCAGTGCCGGGGCACGATCGGCACAACTGAAGGTGGCGGAAGTGGATCGCGACATCGCCGTTGCCCAGTATGAGAAGGCCATCCAGACAGCCTTCCGCGAGGTG
>CAITZN010000306.1 GCA_903896915.1 uncultured bacterium | reverse complement strand
GTCGCAGGTTCGAATCCTGCCTGGCGCACCACAACCACACATATCAGCCACTTAGCCCTTTCCGGCCAAGTGGCTTTTTTTTATTGGGGGGGGGGAAGACATGGGGTCAGGTTTTAGAAATATCATATAGCTACGTGAGCGGTTTAAAACCGATTTGTGGAAAGACTACTCGCTGAACATGACAGCGTCGAGGCAGAAGACCTACTGTACTCAATCATACCATCTGACAAACTCAAGCACTGGGGGCTAGTTGAAGATGAAGAAAGAAGTGATGCGGGACGACAGATTGTAGCAGCGATTGGCACAACCGAACCCGAACAATATGGTCAATGCCTGATTATCTCGTCAGACGGGAAGGTCGAGGGCGGATCATCCTCGCCGAAGCTCCCCAAAAGCAACAACGAACTTGCCAAAAGCGTTGCAAAGTTCACCAAAAAAGAAATAATAAAGTGACTACTGGTTCACCCAAATCACCTGCAGAAAGATTCTCCTATTTGCTTCGGTCGACCGAGGATCGATTCGGATAAAGCATTAATAATTGAGCCTTTTTCCTCTCGGTATAAATAACCCCTAACATTTTCCGACTCAACTCGGTTGTGCCGGATATCAGGAGGATGATTATGACTCCACAAATGACAGCAATGGTTCTAGCATCGTTCGCGGCCGATTCACTTGCTTTAGGCGCTCACTGGATTTACGACACCGATGAAATTGATCGCCGGATTGGCCGGGTCGACAAGCTCCTCAAGCCTCTACCCAATTCTTATCATCCCACTAAGGGGAAGGGCGATTTTACCCATTACGGGGATCAAACCTTAGCCCTGCTCGAATACCTGGCAAAGGTTGAGGAATTCGTTCTCGCCGATTTCGCCGTAGCCTGGAACAGGCTCTTCACCGGCTATCATGGCTATATTGATAAAGCGACCGCCACCACCCTCGAGAACATGCATCGGCATATGCCTCTGGACCAATGCGGCTCGAACTCCTCGGATCTCGGGGGAGCTGCTCGCATTGCCCCCCTCCTCTTTTTTTACAAGGACAACCGGGAAAAACTTCTTAAAGCCGTGCGACAGCAGACCGCCTTGACCCATAACAGTGCTGCAACCTTGGCCGGGGCAGAGTTCATCGCCCAAACAACCTTGAGCGTACTCCAAGGGGCTAAACCGATTCAAGCCATTGAGAACGCTTTGGATCAGGGGGTGTCGGATATCGATCTGGATATCCGCCTTCGGGCTAGCCTTGATTCTGTCGGCAAAGACACCAAAACGGTGATTAAAAAATTCGGGCAGATGTGCGGTATCGCTGCAGCATTGCCTGGGGTTATTCACCTGGTTGCCAAGTATGAGAACGACCTCGAAACAGCTCTCATCGAAAATGTTATGGCTGGTGGTGACTCAGCGGCACGTGGCCTGGTTGTCGGTATGATTCTTGGGGCACATTTGGGTCTAAAGGCAATCCCCAAAGAGTGGTTAACTGACATGGTGCAATATGCACACATCGTTGAGTTGCTCTCTTTCAAAGAAAACTCGAAGGAATAGATGACTTAACTTACGGCCACTGCCGTCGTCGCAGAGAAGGGAGAAAAATTAAATCGATTCAGGCAATTCGGAATCAAAAAGCAGAGAGCTTAAAGACTCCTTTTTTAGCTTCACGCCCTCCCCTCCTAATTTTGAGTTAGCCAAGGATGGGAAAAAGATGCTTGAGCCCGTTGGCAATAAACTCCACACCCATTGCAGCCATGATTAAGCCCATGAGCCGAGTCACAACATTGATACCTGTTTTACCGATCAATTTTGAAATGGCAGGGGCCAGTCGGAACAATAGGGCTGTCAAGCAAACCAAAAGTAGAATGACACCGAAAAGATAAACGTTATGCACAGCAGATGTATAGCGCTGAGCATAAAGGATCACCGTACTGATCGCACCGGGGCCGGCCAGGAGGGGGGTGCCAAGTGGCACAACTGCAACGCTTTCACGATCAGCAGAGTCAACCTCTTCCTCTTTTGTTTGTTTGACATTGCTCATTTTGGCGTTCAGCATTGAAATAGCCATTAGCAAAATCAGAATACCCCCGCCAACCCTGAAAGAGCCTTCAGATATTCCGAAAAATTTAAGGATTGTTTCACCGCTGAACAATACAACAAGGAGAATAGCCCCCATGGAAACGGAAGCCATGGAGCCATTTTTGTTGCGAGTCGCTTTATCTTGACTCGCAGTCATGTTGATAAAAATTGGAAT
>CAITZN010000305.1 GCA_903896915.1 uncultured bacterium | reverse complement strand
TAAGCGGCGCACCGTCCTTATCCGTCCCCTCAACAGGCGGAACATCAACGGGTGAAGGCAAATACCAAGCGACAGCATTCAACAAAGGTTGCACACCTTTATTCTTGAAAGCTGATCCACAAAGAACTGGCACCAAGTCCAGCGCAAGGGTTGCTGTTCTCAACGCCTTACGTATTTCACCGGGAGTAATCTCTTGATCGTTTAAATATTTTTCCATGATACCCTCATCGAAGTCGGCCAACTTCTCGAGGAGCACCATCCTGGCAGCCGATGATTCTACTAACAATGACTCCGGTATCGACTCTTCAATGATCGACTGCCCCATAGAACATTCGTCAAATTTGAGTATTTTTTGATCGATCAGGTCGATTATACCTTCGAACTGATCTTCACTACCAACAGGGAGAGTAATTGCAACCGGAGAAGCTCCCAATCGGTTTTCTATTTCTTCGAGGCACCTATAAAAAGAGGCCCCAGTTCTATCCATTTTATTTACAAAAGCAATCCGCGGTATCTTAAAGTGATCCGCCTGTCGCCAAACCGTTTCAGATTGAGGTTCAACACCACCAACCGCACAGAAAATCGCTACAGCACCATCTAATACTCGCAGGCATCTTTCAACTTCGATAGTGAAGTCGACATGCCCAGGTGTGTCAATTATATTAATCTGACACTCGTTCCAAATACATGTCGTTGCAGCAGACGATATTGTTATTCCTCGTTCCTGCTCTTGCTCCATCCAATCCATAACAGCTGTGCCATCATGAACTTCACCGAGCTTGTGGGACCGTCCGGTGTAGAAAAGAATACGCTCAGTAGTAGTAGTTTTCCCTGCATCGATATGGGCCATTATGCCGATATTGCGCACATTGGACAAGGGGACTTCCACTGACACTTTTCTTACCCGTATTCTTCAAATTCATTTCTCGGTATAATTGCCAAGAAAAAATATCAAATGCAGCAACATAGGCACTGCGGTTTTCGATCTTCGAAATTCAGAAAAAAATTAAAATCATTACCATCGGTAATGTGCAAAAGCCTTGTTCGCTTCGGCCATTTTATGAGTGTCATCCTTCTTCTTAATAGATGCGCCGCGATTATTGTAGGCATCAAGAAGTTCTGCAGCCAATTTATCTGACATTTTCTGGCCCGACCTTCCTTTAGAAAATCCGATTATCCAACGAATTGCCAATGCATTTCGCCTTTCAGGCCTCACCTCGACAGGTACTTGGTACGTAGCACCGCCAACGCGACGACTCTTAACTTCAACCCTTGGTCGCACATTATCCATAGCGCCTTCAAAAACAGCTATAGGTTCATGCTCCCCAACCTTTCCACCTATAATTTCCATTGCTTCGTAAAAAAGACGGCGAGCAATAGTCTTCTTACCATCGGACATAAGCCCGTTGGTAAACTTCGCCACAAGAACCGAATTAAATTTTGGATCCGGAGCGACTGGTCGTTTATCTAATAGTTTTTTTCTTGGCATAACCTAACTCATCACTAATTATGAACAAAAATTATTTAGGACGCTTAGCTCCATATTTCGAGCGCCCCTGGCGACGATCATTCACCCCAAGCGTATCCAGCGTACCCCTGATAATGTGATAGCGAACACCAGGAAGATCCTTCACACGCCCCCCCCGGATAAGCACCACAGAATGCTCCTGCAGATTGTGCCCGATACCAGGAATATAGGACGTCACTTCAATTCCATTTGTCAGCCGAACCCTGGCCACTTTCCTTAACGCCGAGTTTGGCTTCTTAGGGGTGGTGGTATATACTCGTACACACACACCGCGCTTTTGCGGACAATTCTGCAGAGCGGGAGTGTTCGACCGCTTAGCAACTTTTTTACGTCCGCTCCTGACGAGTTGATTAATAGTGGGCATGAAGGCAACTCCTTTAAAAAAAAAACAATCAGCTCCCTTCGAGAAGAAGGGTGAAGCATGAAAAAAGTATTTTTAGTCTAAAATTAAACAAAGGTCAAGCTATATCTTTATCAATTGTCCCTAATGAGCCGATATCGCTTGAGCCCTGTTCCAGCCGAAATCAATCTTCCCATAATGACATTTTCTTTCAAGCCAGACAAATCGTCAACCTTCCCAGCCATAGCAGCGTTAGTGAGGACTTTCGTTGTCTCTTGAAAAGAAGCTGCTGAAATGAAAGAATCCGTTGAGAGAGAAGCTTTGGTCACTCCCAAGAGTAATGGTTCGGCTGCTGCGGGATGTAAATTATCACGTAGCAACTGTTCGTTTTCTTCCTGAAATTTCCACCACTCTACTTGTTGATCAAGCATAAAACGTGAGTCACCTGCATCAGTTATACGTATACGTTTCAACATTTGGCGGACAATAGTTTCGATATGCTTATCGTTGATTTTAACACCCTGCAGCCGATACACTTCTTGGATTTCGTTCACTAGGAATCGGGCAAGTGCTTCCGCACCTTTCACTCGGAGAATATCATTAGGAAGCCTAATTCCTTCCATCAAAGGGTCACCGGCCTCGACACGATCATTCTCGTGCACAGTAATATGTTTAGATTTGGCAATCAGATATTCTTTTGGCTCTCCAATCTCAGGGGTAACAATAACTCTGCGTTTTCCCTTTAGATCCTTACCAAAACTAACCCGGCCATCAATTTCGGATATAATAGCTTGCTCCTTAGGTTTTCGAACTTCAAAAAGTTCGGCAACACGGGGAAGACCACCAGTAATATCTTTGGTTTTAGTTGTTTCTCTCGGAATTTTAGCTATGACGGTACCAGGTGTAATGACATCTTGTTCATTGACAGTGATGATAGAGCCAACAGGCAGAGGATAACGAGCTGCCAAATCCCCATCGGGTAATTTCATTGTCCGTCCCCGATCATCCTTAATAGAAATACGAGGGTTCATCTGTTTAGTGGAACTTAACGGTGTAATAACCTTACTGGCTTTTCCGGTTATTTGATCGACGCGTTCTTGCATAGAATCGCCTTCAATAACATCACCGTATTTAACTTTACCACCTGCTTCCGCAACAATTGGAATTGAAAAAGCATCCCAATCAGCAATCACCGTACCCGGTTCCACTACCAGACCATCACTGATCCGTAAGGTTGCGCCATAGGGGACGGGAAATCGTTCTCTACTCACTCCTTGGTCATCGAGAACGGTAATTTCGGCGTTACGGTTCATTACGACTTCAAACCCTTCACTGTTCTTTACCGAATGTAATTTCTTGTAACGAATTTGGCCACCACGTTGCGTTCGAACCTCGGCCTGCTCAACCGCACCCCTTGCGGTTCCACCTATATGGAAAGTTCGCATTGTCAGCTGCGTACCGGGCTCGCCAATGGACTGTGCCGCAATAATGCCAACCGCTTCTCCGATATTGACCATGTGCCCTCGGCCAAGATCGCGACCATAACACATAGCACAAACGCCTCGCTTGGCCTCGCAGGTCAAGACCGATCTGATTTGTACACGATCAATGCCGGCAGCTTCAATGGCTTCCACCCTGTCTTCGGTGATTTCTTGCCCCATCTCAACGAGTATTTCTCCGGTGTGAGGATCTACGACATCTTCGAGCGCCACCCGACCTAAAATACGCTCACCTATACGTACGATTACCTCTCCGCCCTCGATCAATGGTTCAGCCATTGTTCCGCGCATTGTGTCACAATCTTTCATAACGATCGTGGAGTCCTGAGCAACATCAACAAGCCTTCTGGTCAGATAGCCGGAATTCGCAGTTTTCAAGGCCGTATCCGCCAACCCTTTCCGAGCCCCATGGGTAGAAATAAAATATTCGAGAACGCTCAAACCTTCACGGAAGTTAGCTTTAATTGGTGTTTCAATAATTTCACCCGAAGGCTTGGCCATGAGGCCACGCATACCGGCCAACTGCCTGATCTGATCCTTAGAACCTCGAGCACCGGAGTCAGCCATGATGTATACAGAATTAAAACTTTTGATTTCTTGGATTTTACCAAATTTATCAGGCACGAATTGGACCGCCATCTCATCCATCATTTCTTTGGTGATTTTGTCGGTTGCCTTTGACCAAATATCTATAATCTTATTATATTTCTCACCATCGGTTATCAATCCGTCAGAATACTGTTGATCAACATCCGAAGCTTCTTTTTCAGCATCTTCAACAAATTCCTCTTTTCTAACCGGAATCTTCATATCGTTGATGCAAATTGAAATTCCCGCGCGCGTTGCATATTCGTATCCGAGATCTTTCAGCCTATCAGCCAAAAGAACGGTCTCTTTGGTTCCGCCATGTCGGTAGGTATAGTCAATAAGGAAGGCCAACTCTTTTTTTGATAACTCTTTGTTGACTAATGAATAGGGGACAACTGCAGGAAGCAATTCACCTACAAGCATCCTGCCTATAGTAGTATCAACTAACGTGCCATTAATACGTATTTTCACCCGAGCCTGCATATGCGCAGCACCATGGTCATAAGCAATCCTAGCTTCGATTGTCGAGCCAAAGACCGCTCCTTCACCGATGACGTCGAAGCGTTCACGGGTCATATAGTACAATCCGAGAACAATATCCTGACTAGGTATAATGATAGGGCCACCATTGGCGGGTGAAAGGATATTATTTGTGGACATCATCAATAC
>CAITZN010000304.1 GCA_903896915.1 uncultured bacterium | reverse complement strand
CGCCCACAGCACATTTTCCCCTGATGGGTTCTTTCGGTGTTGTAACGGACCAGCCATGCATCGAGGTCTTTTTGGAGTTCCTCAATTGTGGCGTAAAGTTTCTTGCGGAAAGTCACCTGGTAGAATTCATTGAGAATGGTTTTGTGGAATCGCTCACAGATTCCGTTGGTTTGCGGTGACCTGGCCTTGGTCTTTGTGTGATCGATATCGTTAACAGCCAGATAGAGCTGATAATCGTGCGTCTCCACCTTGCCGCAATATTCCGTGCCCCGATCGGTCAAGATCCGCAGCATTGGCAACTGATACTCTTCAAAGAACGGCAGCACCTTGTCGTTGAGCAGATCAGCGGAGGTGATCGGTGTCTTCGTGGTATAGAGCTTGGCGAAGGCAACTTTGGAATAGGTATCGACAAAAGTCTGTTGGTAAATCCGGCCCACACCTTTGAGCGTGCCGACATAAAAGGTGTCCTGAGAACCCAGATAGCCGGGATGAGCGGTTTCAATTTCGCCAGATGCAAGATCATCATCCTTTTTTTTCTCAAGGGCCTGAACCTGTGCCTCGGTGAGGATCAAGCCTTCCCTCGCCACCTTTGCTTCCAGGGCTCGCAAGCGATCCTTGAACCGGCCCAGTTGATGACGCAACCAGACACAACGCACCCCGCTTGGGGAGATTCCCTTGCTTGCGCAATTCATTACTGGCCCTCACCTGGCCATATGCCGGCTGTTCGACTGCATAGGCAATCACCGCCACTTCCGTCATCTCCTCGACACGATTTTTCGTGTTGGGTTTACTACGGTTTTTATCGATCAGCGCATCGATGCCACCGTTACCAACGGTAGCCTTGTAGCGATAGAAGGTATCTCTGGAAAGCCCCATAATCTTGCAGGCCCTTGAGACATTAGAGAGTTCTTCTGCCAGATTGAGTAATCCAATCTTGTGTTTTACGATTCGTTCGTTACCATGCAGCATGAGGGTTACCTCCATTTGTTTTGATGGTTGGTTCGCACCATTATCAAAACTGGTAACCCTCATTTTTTCAAGTGAGGTGTCAGATCAAGTCGAAACTATCTCAGCTAAGCTAAGGACACTGTCTTTTTTTATTCTTTCATTTCACTCGAATTGATTTCTCCCAAGGATCTGGCTCCATGCGAGGTTTCCCTTTTGCTCTTGGTTTTTCTTTGCTAATTTTGGGTTTGTTTTGTTTGATTTTTCCTATTTCTTTCACGTCGCTGACTTTTGTTTTTTCCTTTTCGGCAGCATTGAGATCGCGCCTTTTTACAATCTCGGCGGAACAGGGTAATGCAACAAATGCAAGGCTAAACACAATGGAGGTCAAAAGGGCTAGTCGCTTCATCAAACACCTCTTCTGTAAAAAAATTTATAGAGAGTTTTTTATGAGTACAAATTTTTTTCGTTTTTGGCAAATGGATTTACTAAATGGAAAAAATCGGGGACACTCCCCAGTTACTGAATATCAATAATGAAATACACCAGGCAAGCTGGTAACTTTCGTGGTTGGGCTTAACATTATCTCGAAAAATGAAACACTCTGAATTTATGAACATCTCTTGTCGATATTTTTTCAATAATTCATTTAGCTGTAAAGAACCTTGAAAACAGTGACATCCATGGAAGATAGTTTACTTTCCCAAGCTGGTTTTCTTCGAAATGTATTCGACGCAATACCTGCCATACTGGTTATTGTTGACAATGACGTACGCATTCTCCATGTCAATACCACTGCTTCGACCACCCTCGGACTCGATATAGGTAAGGTTTACAACAAACGTGGCGGAGAGGCGTTGCACTGCGTCCATTCGACTGAAGTACCCGAGGGTTGCGGCAAAGCTCCATCCTGCACGGATTGTGTTATCAGAAATTCCGTCCGGGAGGCAACACAAGGAAACAAGGTCTACCGCAAGTCCACTCGAATGGCTTTTGGTAGCGGAGATATAAAAACGGAACTGCACCTTTTGGTTTCTGCCGCGCCTTTTCTGCACGAAGAAAAGAACTACGTGCTACTAACTATCGAAAACGTAAGTGAGTTGATACAACTAAGAAGCATACTGCCAATCTGTATGCACTGTAAGAAAATCAGAAATGACGAAGGGTACTGGAAGGACGTCGCAGAATATTTCTCTGCTCACTTGGATGTAAACTTCTCGCATGGACTCTGCAAAGATTGCTTGGAGAAGCACTATCCCGAAGAATAGTTTCACTTGAATGAGCAATTTGGAAAATATAAGGAAGTGTTTCTTGTTTTCAAAAAGCCCAACCAATCAATAAACCAGACTGGAAATAGCCGCGTTCTAAAAAATTGTAAGCCCTCGGCCAGCTGGTTATTTCACCGTTGGAAAAGCATCGAGCAATATCGAGACTCAACGAGCAATCCCCTCAAAAGTTAATGCGTTACCATTGATAATCATTATGAATTTTACTTTTGTTGCGAAGGAGAGGTTTACAAAAAGGGTTCCTCACACAAATCTGTGCATGAGCGGCATTGCCGGTAAGTTGGCCATACAGTGGTAGAGGTTGCAGATAAAATGGCCAGCTGTTCGAAATCCGTAGGCCTTGTGATTGACCACTTTGGCTTTGTTATTGAGCCCCTCGACAGCGCCGTTATTGATGGGCAGGTGGAACCACGTCAGGATATTCTCTTCATGGCGTCAGACCATCCACGCAAATTCGCGTAAAGGCTCCAGGCGAGAATGAGTTGCCCACCAGAACCACTGCTTTAAGTGTTTTCTGGCCCAGGTTTTTGTTTTGTAGGACCATAAATCTCGAAAGCGTTCCTTGAGAAGGTATGCCCTGTTAATCTTCAGGTTCATGCGCTCAAGACTGCAGAGCCTGGTCCGTTGCTTTGACGTCAGGTTCCAAGGGTTTTTGAGCCAGATATACCGGCTGTCCTTCATGAGATCCTTGTGTTCCTTGCCTTTTTCGCGAATCTCATAGCGCCGGACCTGGTCAACCGCTTCCATCAGGTGGCGAACGATATGAAATTTATCAAAGACAAGAGTTGCCTGCGGAGCGCATTCCCTGAGCACTTCGACATAGGGCTTCCACATATCGCAACAGATGCCCTGGAGTTTGCTCGTCCGCTCCGGCCCAAAGTATTTTAAAAAGCTGCGCAAGGCATCCTTGGTTCTTTCAACCCCGCTCCATATCAATGTTTTTGAGCGAAGATCATACACATTGGTGAGGTATACTTGACCCTTCTTCCGCAAAATCTCATCAATACCGATATGGGTTATACCGCTGAGATCGCGATGCTCCATGCCATAGTTGACCACGCTTTTGACTGCTGTGGCAACCGTACCCCAGGCGCAACTGAACAGTTTGGCGACTGAGTACCAAGGGACCACCTCGGCCCATTTGGCCAGATAGCAACTATAGGCAAGAGTAAACCGTTGCTTGCCCGTCACCCAGGGGAGTTGCTCCGTGCGGACGCCTCCACATCGAGAACAGGACACCCGACGAGGCTCATATTTGAACCAGACAGGTATATCCCACAGAGGCACGTGACGAAAGAATCGCACCTCTCGCCGATCCCGGTAGACGGCAGGATGTCCGCATGACCCGCATCGCACCCTATGGCGGGAATCAGAACGAATTCCAGCGACCAATCCATCAGGGTCTTTGGTGACCGTATGTACTCGAAAACCTTGCAAATCAACCGTCTGTTTGATTATCTGTTCAACAAGCATGAGTTCCTCTTTAGATAGATTATTGGCTGGCCGGCCTTTATCTACCTAAAAGAACTCATGCTTTTAAATTTGTTAAGCTGTTTTTACGCACCGTTTCGTGCGAGGAACCCTATAATCTTATCGATCACGAGCTTGACCTTTCCCTGCTCGATACCCATTTTCGCAATAACGAGAATGGGGCCACAGCCTATGCCCCACGGATTCTTCCGAAGATCGTGCTCTATGCCTACTCCCCCGGCATCGTCTCCAGCCGGAAAATTAAACAGGCCTACAGGGAGTGAAGAGGGGCCGATTATTGGGACAGGTGTATAAGCAATGAACCAACCTATTTTGAAAGGAGAAGTTCAATGTCAAACCCACCGCATCGTACACGTCATAGCGCAGAATTCAAGGCCACGGTCGCCCTTGCTGCTCTGTCGGAGTCAAAGACTCTGGCGGAACTGGCAACTGAGTACCGGGTTCACCCAACCCAGATCACCCGTTGGAAGCAGGATCTGATTGCAAATGCTTCTGATCTTTTTGGCAAGGGCAAAAAGAAAGAAGTCAACCATGAGGGCGAAGTGGCCGAGCTTCACCGCCTGATCGGCAAGCTCAAGGTTGAGAATGATTTTTTGTCACATCTGCCCGGGCTGAACTTGGCCGGGCGCAGAAACAACAAGTGATCGCTACCGGCCATCCTGAGGTTTCTGTTGAACGTCGCTGCAAGCTTCTGGGTCTGCCT
>CAITZN010000303.1 GCA_903896915.1 uncultured bacterium | reverse complement strand
GTCCCTCGTTCCTACGCTCTGCGTGGGGACCTATAGGGACGCTCCGCGTCCAGTTTGGGGACGCAGGGCGTGAGGTATATTCCCACGCAGAGCATGGGAACCAGCCCCCATTACGCAGCAGTGAGCACCAACCCTTTTACTTGAAGGTGGTGGTCGATCCCGGTAGCAGGCAATGGGCATAGAGACGGCCGGGGTCGCCTCCCTGGAGCAGGAAGTCAAACTGATTCACCAGCGACTGGCGCAGCATGGTCGGGAACAGCGATGAATTGACGAGACGGGCCGCCAGAGCTTCAACCGGTTGCTCTATCCGCTTGAAGCGTTCCAGATAGGAGTCGTGGGTCAAGTCGATATAATAGCCGTTTTCCTTGGGGACGTGCGCCCGTTGTGCGGCCTCGGCAATAGCGTCTTCCAGGTTGCCGAGTTTATCGACCAAGCGCAATTTCAGGGCGGTCGCGCCATCCCAGACCCGTCCCTCAGCGATTTTCTCCACTTCCTCAACCGTCATCTTTCGTCCCAAGGCAACAATCTCGAGAAACTGCCGGTACCCATGCTCGACATCCATCTGGAATGCCGATGCTTCTTCGCGGCTCATGGCTGTGGTGAGATTGCCGAAGTGGGCAATGTCGGTGGTGCCGACGCCATCGCCATGGATGCCGATTTTGTCCAGGGTCTTTTCTACTGTGGGCATGGCCCCGAAAATACCTATGGATCCAGTGAGGGTGACCGGCGAGGCCACAATCGCATCGGCATCGGCGGCCAGCCAGTAGCCACCGGAGGCTGCCATAGCCCCCATGGAGACGACCACGATTTTTCCTTCCTTCTTAGCGAGCAGCAGTTCCTGGCGGATGAGTTCAGAGGCGAAGGCACTGCCGCCGCCGGTGCTGATGCGCAGAACAATAGCCTTAATTCGTTTATCCTGTCGTGCCTTGCGGATGCGTTTGATCAGGTCGTCGGAGCCGATCTGGCCGACAGTGTCCTTGCCGTACACGATATTGCCGGAGGCGGCGATGATGCCGATAAGTTCTTTCTTGCCGCGGACCTCGGTATAGGAGGGCGTAACGGTCTGGAGATACTCCTGGAAACCGATGCGGTTATACCCACTTTTGTCAATGGATGGCCCCACCATCTTGATAAATATCTGTTCCAGTTCCTGATGGGTTTTCAGGCCATCCACGAGACCGGTGGCCAGGGCCAGTTGACTGCGGTCGCCACCCACCGAGGCCAGCTGTGACACGAGCTTGTTAATGTTTTCGTTAAGGATTTCCACCTCGATCTTCCGGTGTTCAGCTATGTCGGCACAGTAGGCGTTCCACAGGTTGCCGAGCCAGAGCCGGTTGGCCTCCTTGTCCTCGGGGGACATGTCGTTACGAAGAAAGGGTTCCACCGCTGACTTGAAGGTCCCGACCCGGAAGACATGGAAATTGATCGCCAGTTTGTCGAGCATCTCCTGCATGTAGAGGCGGAAGACCGTGAAGCCATGCACGTCGACCGCCCCCATGGGATGGAGGTAGATTTTGTCGGCCCAGGAAGCAAGGTAATATTGAGCCTGGTTAAAGGTGTCGCCCACGGCAATGACCTTTTTACCCGCTTTTTTGAAGGTGTCGATGGACGCGCCGATGGTCCTGATCTGCTCAAGGCTAGCATTGCCCATGCGGTTGGGGTTGATGATAAGCAGCTTGATTCGGTTATCATCTGTAGCACTGTCGATGGTGTCGAGGATGTCCTGGAGAAAGGTCTCGCCGTGAAGCGGGACACCGGCAAGGTTATTGAAAATTTTTGCCACCGGATCCATGGGGGATCGTTCTTCGACGATGTTACCTTCAAGGGCAAGCACCAGGGCGCTCCCTGCCGGGACGGTGACCTTGGGCGTGTAAAAAAGCACGGTGATCAACATCAGAGCAAAACTGATGAACAGCAGGTTGGAAAGGATCGTAATGCCGGTGCTGAGGAATTTCCACAGCCAGACAAACGGCAAGAAGCAGAGCCGGAAGAAACGTTTCATCGAAGAACCTCCCGGAGGGAAGTGAATGGCGGGAGTGAAAGCAGGAGAGAAAATGTCATGGGTACGCCTCGTGATTTGGGGATAAAACCGGTGGGTGTTGTCCGGCAGGCCGTCATCATACCACGATTGATAGGCAACAGGAATCTTCGTTTATTGTTCCTTGAAAAATCAGGATGTGTTGATCAGTTCCCTGATTTTCTCTGAATGACTCTTCCTCAGGTTCCCATGTGGCACAAGGGAACCCAGGGACCTACCAGTTTTGTAAATTCCCCTGTTGGCAGTAGATTGACGCTGAACGCAACGATGTCCAAAAACTCCTTGCTCCAAGGACAGGCTGTCACATACATTTTTTCAAAAGAAATATAAGCAGAGAGTGGGTAATACGCATCGTCTTTCCCTCGTTATCATTCGTCGCATCTCCAGTAAAACACGAAAAAAATAAAACTAGTACCTTGGTCCAATAGACGGCAACCCATCAAGGCTATATTATGGAGTCACCATCAAGAAATATATTCTGGAACCACAACCAATATTTTTAATCAAGCGAGGGATCACTCATGGCTACTCACATGCAACCCGTTGGTAAGGCGTTCATCGTTTACGGTACGGTCAAGGCAGTTTCCTCAGCCGGTATTGAACGGATACTTACTCCCAACAGCGTTATTTACGCTGGCGAACGCATTGTCACCGGTACCGATGGCAGCGTTTCCATTACCCTCACCGCTAATAACGGGCACCTCGAACTAGGCCGGATGTCGGATGTCCTGATGGATGAGGATATCTACGGCAGCCATGGCGGGCACGGTGTCGGACACGAGGCCGCAACGGATTCCGTTGCCCAGGTAACAGATATACAAGCAGCGTTGCAGAATAATGAGAATTTCGACCCTACCACCGGTTT
>CAITZN010000302.1 GCA_903896915.1 uncultured bacterium | reverse complement strand
CGGTTTTGTTCACTATCGACCTGCTGATGAGCATCGTGTCGTGCCAGGATCTCGGCATACAACTGCGGTTCTGCGGGGCCGGTTGCTTGCTCAAGCGCGAGTTTTGCGCGCAGGTCATGCACCACGGCAGCATCTGTAGGCTCGAAAATAGCGCGTTCTGTTCGTTCCTTTAGTTGCATGTCATTGAGGAGCTGCCTGTATTCGCCTTGCAGCCGTTCTGCAATGGCCCCTCGGTATTGGTGCAGGCAAAAGGGGAACGAAATCGCAATACTGACGACCCCTGCAAGACCGATCCTAAAGGTAACCTGTACAATTTTACGAAACCAAGGCTGAAAGGGACGGTATGTGGCTAACAGGATGCGGTCAACATTCATAATGACAAGCGCCCATGCTGCGGCAATGCATACGCTGACGACCGGTCGAGGCTCCTGGAACCGGCTTGCAACATAGAGATACATACCAAAAAAAGCCAACAGTGTGGGGATCAACACGGATGAACCGAGTACGGCGATGCGTTCACGCTCACTTTCAGGAACGTGCGCAAGGGTTGCCCATCGTGCACCGGCAAGCCAATAGAGAGGTAGGCGCAGCCGCTTTAATCCGTGGAATTCTGTCTCTGGGGTTGTCATGTGTTTTTTAGGAGAAGTAGTAAAAGGAATTTTTGGATCATCATATCGCTGCAAGCTGTTCCATCCGTATTGACCAACAATTTTTGATTCTTTCGATGAACACAGGCAGTCGAAAAGTCGGTTGAGAACCTGGATATCGCTTTTTTCTTAGGGGAAATGGTGCAGGAGTGACGCTGTTCAGGCGTTCATCCACCGTACTGGAGGTGAATGTCTTGAAAGTCGGAGAGGCTGTTTTCAAAAGCAAAGAATATATCCGGATCAAAACGAGCGATGCTTTCCGCGCGCATGATGTCGATTGCCTCGTTGTGGCTCATCATCGGCTTGTAGGTGCGTTTGCTTCTCAAGGCGTCATAAATATCACTGATGGTTACAATCCGGGCAGCTAGAGGTGTTTCGTCATGTCGCTTCCCAAGTGGGTACCCACCTCCCTGCCATTGCTCATGATGGCCCGCGGCGATCTCGGCGGCCATTTGCAGGAAGGGATTACGCTCCATATTCAAGATCTCCTCGATGGCGAAACCCATTGTCGCAAAACGGTTGATCTCTTTAAAGGTGTCCGTAGTGAGTAATTGCTGACCGATTTGACAATGCGTTTTCATTGTTACCCATTCTGAATCGGTCAGGCTGTCTGTGTTCAGGAGAATACTGTCGGGAATAGCAATTTTTCCCAGGTCGTGAAGGGGGCTGGTGAGAAAGATCATTTCGGTAAAATCTTTTGCCATGCCCAAACGTTCCGTCAGCAATTTTGAGTAATATCCTACTCTGATGACATGATTACCTGTTTCGTTGCTTCGGAATTCTGCAGCTTTTCCAAGTCGCCAGATCATATCGAGCCGTGTGGCCTCGAGCGCCATGGTGCGTTGCTGGACAAGCTCTTCAAGGTGGGCATTCTGTGACTTGATGACATCCTGGCAGTGTTTGATATAGAGCACAGAACGGATACGAGCCAAAAGATCATCCGGAGTGACCGGCTTGTTGAGGAGATCGGTTGCGCCCATATTTAGGGCCTTGCTTTTGAGTCCCGGGTTATCCAGACCGGTAATCATTACAACGGGCAGATCGCTCCAGCATTGATGACCGCGGAGAAATGCAAGTAGTTCAAACCCATCACGACCGGGCATGCAAATATCAGCAACAACTGCATCGATGTCATGTACCTGTAGAATATCCTGAGCATCGTCGACGCTTTGCGCAAAATGGTATGTCCAAGGAACTTGATACTGCCGGAAAAGACGAAGCACCCCTTTGCGGATATTTTCATCATCATCAACGAACAGGATATTCTGCGTTTTCTTGTACGGTACATCACTGTCTTTCATCAGAGTATTCATGGTTAGATGTTCAACAGGGGCCTGAGAACAGCAAAGGGTTCTTTGATGCCGACGCTGCGTGAAAAATTAAGTAATCCTGTAAGAAGCGGGAAGGTAACAGGTTGACCCTTGGTGACCAGAAGCAAACCTTTGGCCGTATAGATATCCTCGTCGATAATCATTTGAATGTTGAGTTCCTTGCAGCGAACATACGTGCGAATCATGTTTTGTAGACCGAAATCATACGAATTGAAATGTTCGAGCAATTCAGGATCATAAAAATCCGGGTTGGCTTCCATCAAATCAATGGCATCTGCCGGGGCTTTTCCGGCCATAATAAATCTATCAAGGCCATTGGCCAGTTGCAGTATCCGGCCGCAGAGATGAATAGTTTGTTGGCGTTCGGGATCTGCATATCGAGGAAAACTTGATAGGGGTTTGTCATGTAACGACATGATCTCAATTATGTTTTCAAATCTCGGGATATTCATCAGCAATTTTCCGGCTAATACGTGATGGTCCTTGATCATCAGGATTTCTTCTTCTGTCAGGACACTGCCTGCCGCATGCCGTGCCAGTACCTCCGGTGGAATGGTGAGACAGCCGAGTTGAGAAAGGATGGCAACCATTTCAAGAAGCCATTTATCTTTTAATTGAATTTCATGCGCGAGGTGACGACAGTACCGTTTCAAACGGTTCGCTTTGCTCTGTGCTACCGGATTAACCAGAGTCAGAATCTGCGAGAGAACAGTGACGATGCCAAGCAGGGTATTCTCTAGCAGTTCTTTCTCGGAAATGATCAGCTGGTATTGGCGTATACCGGCTCTCAGGACGGTAGAAAGTGTGTCCAGACTGCAAGGTTTCGTGAGAAAGCGAAAGATGTTCCCGATGTTGACAGCATCAATGGCGGATTGCTGATCCGCATAACCGGTCAACAGCATCCGGACGGTATCGGAATTGTTTTCCTGGGCGCGACTGAGCACTTCAACGCCGTTCATTCCTGGCATCCTCATGTCCGAGACAACTACCGCAAAGGGGCCTTGCTCTTCCATAATGCGAAGCCCTTCTTCGGGGGTGTCGGCGGTAACCACCCTGAATTCCTGAGACAAGGATCTTTTGATACTTTTAAGCAAGTTGCTATCGTCATCTATAAATAAAATGGAAGAAAACATAGGTCCTCCTCAGGACTTCATCGGTTGAAGATGTGCTGCCATTTAGCAATAACAACTTGATATTTTTCAGATTGTGAACAATCCCCGCGGCAGATTCGATTAGCATGCCACACCGCTTCCAGGACAGGCGACATTCTGCAGATTTCCGGTGTTGGGTAGGTGTCATGGTGCAGAGACACCGCCTCGGTGATGTTGTGTGGCAGACCCCAGAGAGACGTCAGATACCCGCCGATGATCGCATGGTTGGTACCGAGTCGCTCCGATTCTGCTTGCACCTGACTTTTCCCCTGTTGTTGAACCTCTTGGAGGATCTCCGTATAGATCTCTGGGAGGTGCCGCAGAAGGACCAGTTTGCCTATTTCATGGAGTAATCCTGCCAGATAGGCACTGTTGCCGATTATTCCACTTACGTTGTCGCTCTCGGCGATGGCCTTGGCAAGGGTAGCGGTGCAGAGACTGTGTTGCCAGAGTTCATCAAGCTTAAAGGTTGTTCTTTCCTGTTCGGAACATTGTGCAAAAATATGCTGTGCCAGAGCAAGCTGTCGCAAGGTATCAAGACCAAGATAGGCAATCGCTTCCTGAATGGTGTCGATCCGCCGCGATAGACTAAAAAATGCGGAATTGACAAGTTTGAGGATTTGGGCGGCCATGGCAATATCCTCGTTAATGACCGCAGCAACCTGGTTAGTGTTCGTTTCCTGATTTTCGATCAACTCCATGAGACGATCAAAAAGGGGCGGCAGCGAAGGCAAAGAGTTGATGCCACCTATGAGCTGTATTAATTTTTCATCATGTAAAGCGACTTCCAGATCCCGGATGCTATCGAACAACACCTTCAAGTCTTCATATTTTGCAGGTTTCCACAGGAAATAAT
>CAITZN010000301.1 GCA_903896915.1 uncultured bacterium | reverse complement strand
GCTTGAATTCCGCAACTCCCGCCCGACTCTGTGCGGACTGGAAATGCATCTGGTCACCATGCACAAGGCAATAGAAGTGTTCAACCCCGCAATCATCGTCATCGACCCGATTTCCAATCTGGTGACTTCAGCCAGCGAGAATGAAGTCAAGTCGATGTTATCCCGCCTGATTGATTTTCTGAAGATGAAGGGTATCACCGCTTTATGCACCGACCTGACCGCCGCAAACGGAAGTCTGGAGCGCACCGAAATAGGCATATCGTCATTGATGGATACTTGGCTTCTGTTGCAGGCTATTGAAGCTAACGGTGAGCGAAACAGAGGGCTGTACATTCTTAAATCCAGAGGTATGGAACACTCGAACCAGATCAGGGAATTTTATCTGACCGACAACGGCGTCCAACTTCGTGATGTCTATGTCGGCTCGTCTGGTGTATTGACAGGCGCGGCCAGAATAGCCCAGGTAGCACGGGAAAAAGCGGAAAAACTGGTACGGAGTCAAGATATTGAACAAAAACATCGCGATATTGAACGGAAAAAAACCGTGATTGAAGCACAAATTGCGGCGTTGCATACCGGCCTCGATGCTGAAAAAGAGGATCTGGAGCTGGCAATTGCAAGGGAGAACCTATACCAAAAGGTGCTTGATGAGGAAACACTGGCTATGGCTCAGACACGAAGGTCGGATGACTGCATCCCGATTAAGGAAAACAGTGCAAAGCCCGGAAAGAGAGGTGGAAAATGACAGGTGGAGCAATGAAAAATTCATCGGGTAAAAAAGGTAAATCAACCAATGAAACAACAGGCTGGCAATTGAAATTGTATGTCGCCGGTAAGACTCCCCGGTCTATTACCGCCTTCGACAACCTGAAAATAATTTGCGAAGAACATTTGGAAGGGAAATACCATATTGAAGTGATCGACCTGTTAGAAAAGCCGCAACTGGCGAAGGGTGATCAGATACTGGCTCTTCCAACCCTGGTGAGGCGACTGCCTGAGCCGATGATAAAGATCATAGGAGACCTCTCCAACACCGAGCGTGTCCTGGTGGGACTTGACATAAAACCGCTCTGCTGACTTGAAACAATTGGGGGGTTGCGATGAAAACAAAAAAAATAGCCGATGATTCCTCACCTCCTGTTGATGAGATTGATACTTTTGAACGTAAACTTCGTGAGAAGGAGAAGAACCACTATGTTCTTCGACTCTACGTGAGTGGTATGACATCCAATTCCTTGCGAGCCATTGAGAATGTCAGGAAAATCTGTTCCGAGTATTTGGCGGGACGCTGCCACATGGAGATAATCGACATTTACCAGCAGCCGACACTTGCCAAGGAACGACAGATTGTTGCAGCTCCCACTCTTGTCAAAGAACTGCCGCTGCCAATGCGCAGGTTCATTGGCGATATGTCGCAGACGGAGCGGATTCTTCAGGGACTTGACGTAAGCACGACGAGGTATCGCAGATGATTATTGCAGACAAACCGGACAACAAGGAACTGACAGAAGTTGAGTACCTTCGTATTCGTCTTGAAGAGGCGCAACAGACACTATTCGCCATAGGCACCGGCGAAGTGGACGCTTTTGTGGTATCCGGTGACGACGGAGATCAGGTGTTCACCCTCAAAGGGGCCGAGACTCCGTACCGAATTCTGGTAGAGACCATGAATGAAGGGGCCGCCACCCTGTCTACCGATGGCACCATCCTTTTCTGCAACAGACGACTGGCAAGCCTGTTGCACATTCCTCTTGAAAGAGTGGTCAGTACACTCTTTGTCTCTTATGTTTCTCCAGCAGACCATTTACGTTACTTCGCCTGGCTGGAAAAATGCCTTGGGCAAGATGGCACCATTGAAATCAGCTTAGTAACCCAAATTGGTACTTTCGTACCGATACTCATCTCTTGTCATGCATACGACCTCTCGGGCAATCGGGGGCTTAGTTTAGTAATTACCGACCTGACTCAACAAAAGCATAATGAAGAAATCATGGCAACTGAAGGGCTTGCCCGTTCAATCTTTGAAGCATCCTCAGATGCAATCGGAGTTTCCCGTAAAGGGGAGCATGTTATTGTAAACCCATCATATCGACGGCTGTTCGGCCTTGGAGATCACACCGATATCAACAATTTACCTGTCTTAAACCTTATTGCCCCCTCTGAGCATGATAAAATTCGTAAATTCATAACCCTACGTGCAGAAGGTAAACCTGTGCCAACAACGTATGAGACAATTGGCCGGAAAACGGATGGGAAAGAGTTCCCCATGGAAGTCAATGTCTCTACCTACAGGAGAGGGAGTGATCTCAATACTGTGGTAATAATTAGGGACGTTACCGAGCGAAAGCAGGCGGAGCGAAATATTCAACGCCTGAGCAACCTGTATGCTGCTTTAAGCGCATGCAGTCAGGCTATGGTGCACTGCAAAAATGAGG
>CAITZN010000300.1 GCA_903896915.1 uncultured bacterium | reverse complement strand
GGGAATAGATTCTGAATTTACAGAGATAGCAACGATCTTCTGTATTTTTAACGAACTCTTTCCAGGCAAGAGGTGTCAGTTGCAGAATCTCCAATTCAATGCCCTTGGAATAGCCGTTATCCGTCAGCCAGCTTTCTGCTCTCTCAATTTCACTTGGTTTGAGGAGTTCAGATCGGCCGAACAGTACAAGAACATTACCGGCACCCAGAGTTTCAAGGGAACACTTCAGCAGGAGGGAACTGTCAGCTCCACCGGAGAAGGCGATTGCTACCCGTCCATAACCCCGCAGTATTGACTTCAGCCGCTCGGCTTTACTTTCGATATGCAAGCAGGAATCCTCTTCTGTTTCGCTGTCTTTCGTTACTTGAAAAATTGCTACAAGGAAGGTGGCCCAATTATTGACAACATTTTCTTATACACTGGTCTCCGCAGTAACTGCAAGCAACACGATCAAACTGTACTAATAGAGCGAAACTGGAAAATAACTTTTTCTTACTCCTTGGCAATAAGAGTTTAGTTCTGCTCGCTTCAATCATGCTCATCTTAGGTTAATCACCCCATGAAAAATCCGAAAAAGATGACGGCGAACCAGCCTGATGGTACGATAGGGACGAAACTGTGTGGGAATCGCTGGGTAGCGGACAACGGAAGGGAGTATGTAATGAGCAAAGGGTTACTGATCGTTTTTACCGGTAATGGCAAAGGTAAGACCACTGCGGCGTTGGGCATGGCCATGAGGGCGGCCGGGCATGGCCTCAAGGTCTGTTGTATCCAGTTCATCAAGGGTGGGTGGCACTACGGTGAGATCGATGCTCTGCAAAGATTTGACGGCCTGATCGACCTGCATGTCATGGGACGGGGCTTCACCTGGAAATCCGACAATATGGAGGAAGATACCCGCTTGGCCCGCGAAGCTTGGGATCTTGCCTGTACAGCCATTGCTTCGGGTACCTACCACACGGTGGTGCTCGACGAATTCACTTACCTGCTCCACTACAAGATGCTTAAAATCGAACCCTGTCTGCATTTCCTCGCCAACCGAAACCCGTTGCAGCATGTAGTTATCACAGGCCGTTATGCCCCGGAACAACTGATTGCAGCCGCCGATCTCGTCACCGAGATGCAGATGATCAAGCATCCCCTGACAAACGGGGTCAAGGCCCAGAAGGGAATTGAGTTTTAATGGCCTTTCCATTAGTGCGGAGACACCAAAGGGGCGATAAAGATGCGTAGCTTCAGCCAAGAAATTCCCATGCGACGCATGAGAACCAGAGGGGAGCACAACCAAAGACTCTTCCACTCAGAGTGCAGGAAAGAGGGGGTGAATGAACGAAGGGAATCTCGGCGGGTCAGTTGATCATGAACCGGGCTTCCTGATCGAGCCATCGCATGACCTTGCTAAAGAATTTTGCTTCATCGAGCCTTTTTCGGGTCATGGCAGAGAGTGGTTGCAACGGCAATTGATCAGAGCTGAACCGGATTTCAAGATCATTGTGATAACGAATAATCAAAACGCTGTCTTTTTTCAGCAACACCTCTTCAAACACTGAGGTGAGCGTATCCGTGTTGAACACGGAAAAATCCTCTCTGATCAGAGCGGAGCGAAAATCAATCATCAGTTCCGTGCAAAGGGGCCTGTTGAGCATGGTCTGGGCGACCTGGAGTATATCGCAGCCAGCGGCATCGTCCATAACGCCAAAAACAACAATGGCATAGGCCGAGCCGTCATTGTTTTTCTTAATTCTGAATCGCATATATCCCTCCAATGGATGTTTGATTAATCCCTTAATCAAATGCAATCAAAGAACTATCGTCGTCTACACACATTCTTTAGCCGACTTCGCAAGGATTTTTTCCCTCGGTAGCCTGGTGTTTTTACTCTTATCGACTGATCCATGATCTGATGATTAGCACAAAATGAAAACGATAGCGAAGCATTGCTCCCCATGCACTAAGATCCGGCCTAAATTATTAAGGATTAGTGGTCGATAGAACAAGAAGGCCTGAATCATTTTTTTCCAAAACAAGAAAGGGCAACTGGAATGGAATACAAGATTCAAGCAGGGGACACCATTACCTCTGTCACCCAGCGATTAGGGACGGATTGGAACACCCTGAAAAACGCCAACCCTAGTGCGGTCGGCAAATCGAAAAAAACCGGCGACTGGATCGTAAAAGCAGGAAAGACTGTTTCGGTGCCCTCCAGCTTTCAGGAGATTTTAGCCCAACAGACAGCCCAGCAAACAACCTCCAACTCCTCCCAAAAAAAAGCTTCGCAACAACAGCCGACAGCCTCTCAAAACGAGATCGTGCATGTCCTGCAAAAAGGCGAGAACATCTGGGATCTGGCCAGCAAGCAGTACAAGGTCGACCCGGCAGATATCCTGCGTCTCAACAAGATTAGCAATCCCAACAATCTGCAGATCGGTCAGCAGATCCGTATTCCAAACACAGAAAAAAGTGATGAAAAAAACGCTGATGCAAAGGTGGTTGCCAGTTGGTACGGGAAACAGCATCAGGGGCGGATTATGGCCAACGGTTCACCCTTTGACATGTATGGCGCCACCATCGCCCATCGTGACATTGCCATCGGCACGACTGTAGAACTGGAAAATCCGAAGACCGGTGAGAAAGCCACGGCGGTCGTCACCGACCGCGGACCGTTTGCATCGAACCGCGATGTTGATCTCAGCTACGGCCTGGCCAAACGTTTATCGCTTGCCCGGCAGGGTGTCGGTAATCTGAAAATGCGCGTTCTCTAACGCGAGTTGATGACTGCGCCCATTTGATTTTCCCCGTTCCCATTGCTTCTTTACCCCTTCATATCAGCGACACCATCATTTTTGCCCATCTCTAATACAGACAAGCGAACCACCCACGGCTGGCCCCCAGCTCAACAGTTTCCAGATGAAGAATCAGCCGCAGAAACCGCTTTTCTTCGTTTCGGTTCCCAGGCGTAGAGCAACAATCCTGCTGAACAGCCGGCAATCCCAGCAAGCTCCCAACGCCCTAGCGCTTCGCCCAATACGCCCCAGGCCAGGAGGGCTGTGGTAACCGGTACAAAAGACATGAACAGGGCCACGGTTAAAGTGCCCAGATGGCGAATGGCATAGGCCACGCAGATCAAGGCAATGACATTGACGATGACGCCTTGATAAATGGATTGAACGGCAATATCTTGGAGAGAGGCCCCTGACATATCGGTTGGCAGCAGAAACCAGAGCGGCGTAAACAACACCACGTTGACCAGCGGCACAATGACGACCACATCCTGCCAGCCCATGCGCCACAGCCGAATACCTGTCATGTGCATGGTGTAGCAGGCCGCAGCGGTCAGCAGCAGGACTATTCCGGCAGG
>CAITZN010000299.1 GCA_903896915.1 uncultured bacterium | reverse complement strand
TACGACTGAAATTGTTCCTCGCCTGAAATCACCTGATTCTTGCAACTGTTTGTAGAGCTGTTCCCTCTTCTTTTCCAAGCTCGCGAGCGTCTCACTCATACCCACCTCCTATTATCTTGTTGATTATAGTCAACAAAATAATAGGGCAAAAAAAGAGATGCGTCAAGAAATCATATTTTTATGTCGTAGACCCCGTTTGGATTCAGTCCTGTTACTTCAGCCCGGATAATGAGATCTTAAGGGTTCTCATGCATGTCCAGCAGCGGACTACCAAGTTTCATAAACGCTGGAAGGGTATCGGCTGTTATCCATTTCTGGTAATTGTGCCTGTTTTTTCCACGGCACCAGCCTGTCCAGAAAATGGCCGACTTTGTCGTGAACCCACTCCAGCGCCTCGCTCCATTTTTCAGGTAACAAGTTTAACATTGAGATCCCCCCCCCGACCCACTCCCACCCCGGCTCTTGACGATATTGGCGGGGGGTGTAGAACTGGCCGCCACAAATAAAGTTGACAGCAATTGTATTTTATTCTTGAAAATAACTTTGTTTTGGAATATCACCAACCATCTTGAAAATAAAAAAGATTGCATCTGCATTGAAGTTAAATTTACCCAGAAGGAGCCTATTATGCCAACTGCACCATCAACCGACCGCTTCTTCGAACTTGCTGAACAACTTGCCTCCGATTTTTCACTGCTCAAGGGGGTCAGCCGTTCCAATCGTGCCCGTCAGAAACAGGAGGTCGAACTGGCTCTGATCGGGCTTGTTGACCACCGCACCGTTGAAAAGACGACCAAGCGACTTAAAAGCCTGGACGTTGATGCCTACATCAGGGAAACCGTCGAACCGTCCGAGCAGAAGGGGCGTATCGGTTTCAAGGCTGTCCTGAAACAACTGAAACTTAAAGTTGTCGATGAAATTTCTTTCGGTCCGCTCCACTGCGTTGAAGCCGAGTTTGATTTTAAAGGCTTTCAGCGGCGTCTCTGTCTGCTCGGGCAGGATCGTAATACCAACAACGGCGTCTGGGGACCGGAACACCACCGCAAGGCCATTGAAATAGTCCGCAAATACGAACGCTATTCTGTTCCGGTGATTACTTTTATCGATACCCCGGGCGCCGATGCCGGAGAGGTGGCCAACGCCAACAATCAGGCCCATTCCATATCCCACTTCATCGCCGAGATGGCAAATCTGAACGTCCCTTCAGTCAGCATCATTCTTGGTAACGGCTATTCCGGCGGTGCTATACCGCTGGCCACCACCAACATCCTGCTCTCGGTTCGCGACGGGGTACTTAACACCATCCAGCCCAAAGGTCTTGCTGCCATCGCCCGCAGTCTCGATCTCAGTTGGCAGGAGTGTGCCAAATACGTTGGCGTCAGCGCATACGAGCTCTACCAGCAGGACTTTGTTGACGGAATCATTGACTACGTGCCTGGCGAAAAGGGCCCCCAGTTGGAGAATCTGCGCAACGCCATCGTCTCGGCCGTCTCCGCTATCGAGAGCCGCGCCGTTACTTTTGTTAAAGAGACCGACGGGATTATGGATCACTATCGGGAGAATCTGCTCCGCTATATCAACCCATCGGAAAAACTTAAAGCGCTTAACAGTCTCTCGGCTCTCTCCCGTACCCAATTTGCGACGGAGTACTTCAGCGTCTTTGGTATCACGTACCGCTACATGCGTTATCTCAGCTTACGGGGTCGTATCAAATCGACCTCATCGGCAAGTTACAGCCGCTCCACCAATCTGGCCACTCCCAGGGGTGACCTGTCGCTGCGGGTTCAGGAAGAACAGGCCAACGCCTTTGCCGGTTGGCTGGAAAAACCACTGCACATTCGTTATGATGACCATTTGTCAGCCAGTTACAAAACCTATCTGGAACGTAAACAACAGGTATGTGATGAGCGTGGCCGTCTGTCAAAGCTTATCCTCGGTGATCCAAGCGTCAGGTTTGAGAAAGCCCAGCAGACCACCTACCTTGCCTACGGTTTCCACCTGTACAATCTCTGGAAGTCGTGGAGCCAGAATAACTTTGTCGCACTGATCAAGTATCTCGGCACG
>CAITZN010000298.1 GCA_903896915.1 uncultured bacterium | reverse complement strand
TAGCCTTGCCGTTTGTGCAAACCCATCGCCATGGGCCTGCTTTCATTTTCATCCTGAGATCGATGGTGAAACCTTCTCCGGAGGCAATGCTCGAGCGCAACACCCCTTCGACCCTTTCAAGATCATCAGGATGCACAAGTTGTCGCCATGCATCATAGGTGGCGGGAAATTCTCCGTCTTCATAACCGAGAATTTCGTAATATATCTTGCTGAAAACTGCCTGGCCGCTCGGGACGTGCCACTCCCACAGCCCGGTATCTACTACGGACAGCGTTTCAGCATATCGAGCCTCGCTTTTTCGCAGCGCCTCTTCGGCGTTTTTGCGCATGAGCGCCTCGCCGAGATGTGCGGCTATGCCTTCCAGGAGTTCAATCATACGGAGCGTAAAACCTTCTTTGCGCCGGTCATTGAGCTGAAGCAGCCCGACAATCCTCTCTTTATTACGGATGGGTATCAAGGCGACTGAAACATAGTCGTAATGTACGCATCGGTTGCGAGGATTAAGGCGGGAATCATCCCTCTCTGGGATATTAAGGAGCTGTTTTGAATCGTTGGTCCAGCAGCTGCCCCCTGGTGTGAAAAGGGGATTGGTTGGGTCGGCCCTGCCGGATATGACCAGTCCGCAGGTGCATTCCAGCCTGACGTTGCCGTCTTGCTCACGGCATATCTGGCCTTCCGTCGTTCGCGCAATCAGTGAATTTTCCTTGAGCAGGAAATCTGCTGAAAAACCTTCTTGCACGAAATAGGGGTAGTCTTCCCCTTCCTGCAGGCGAATACCGACCGCATCGAACCCGGTCTGTGTCTTCAATGCAGCAAGAACGCGCTCAATGGCGCTGCGCAAATCTCCAGGTTCGTTGAGTATAAGCAGGATTTCCCTGCCCAGTGCTTGATAGGTGTCCGTTTGTTTACGCTCGCTGATGTCGCGGACGCTTTCGATGGCGCCAATAATGTTGCCGTCCTGATCATGCAGGGGGGCGGCTTTGGCGAAAACCCAGGCACCCTTATTGTTGTAAAGGGCATTGCAATATACTTCAACACTGAGGGAACCATCACCTTCACGGATAATCTGGGGGTAGCAAGCGTCAACCTCGTTGTGGTCTGCAAAAACGAGGTCCAGTAACTGCGGTCGCGCTTCTCCATAAAACGGGATGGCGTGTGCATAATCCCCTTTGCCGAGCATCTCAGCAGCGGCAATGCCGGTCATCTGTTCAATAGCTTCATTCCAGATGATGACTCGGCCATCCTTGTCAATTGCCAGGGTGGCGTTGGGCAGGAATTTGATAATGTCTGAGAGTCGCTTCTGGTTGGCCCGCAGCTCTTCCTCAGCCTGCTTGCGCTCGGTGATATCCTGCAATGAGCCAACCAAGCGTGTGACTCTGCCCCCCTGAATCTCCACCACCAGGCCGCGGGCCAGGCACACCAACGTTGTCCCATCCTTCCGAAGAGCGCGAAGTTCCATTTCGTAAGGTGTGCTATTGTTTACTGCAGCTTCAACTGCCAATCTGAGCCGCTCAAGGTCTTCCGGGTGATACAGTTTGGTCTGTTCTGTAAAGGAGGGCGCCACCTCTGCCGGTTCGAGCTGAAAAAGATGGAACAATTCGTCTGACCACGTCACGGTATCGGTTGCCACATTCCATTCCCAACTGCCGACCCGGGCAATTTTCTCCGTGCGCGCCAGCATGGCCTGCTTGCGATATAGGACGGTCTCGGCCTGCTTGCGCTCAGTGATATCGTTCAGCACTATCCGGATTACCGGTGCGCCGTTTTCATCCTGAGCCACAATGGCATTCAACTGCACCCAGAGTGCACTTCCGTCCATTCCTACCAACCGCAGATCGCAATTCCCAGGTACATCGAGCCCTGGGAGGTTCTTGCTAAACAGATAATAGATGTCTTGGTCTTGATGGTGAATAAAATTTGTGACGGGCTGGTTGATTAACTCACTCCGCGTCAGACCCAGAAAGGAAGCCGAGGTAAGGTTGGCCTCCAGGATCAACCCTTTTTCGGATATCGTCCAATAGCCAACCGGCGCCAAATTGTAAAAATCAAAATAGCGCTTCCCTGACACGTCAAGTTCCGCTTGTATGCGCAGCAACTCTTCGTTCTGCATCTCCAGTTCGATCTGATGGACACGCAGGTTGTGCAATGTCTTCAGGATTTCATCGGGTAACAGATACGTGATGTTTTCTGGTGTTTCTTCGAGAAGGACAGCTTCGGCTCGTTTGCGGAGTTCGACGGATTGATTGAGTCGTTTTTTCATGCTCGTCTTTCTAGGACAGAAGTAGATTCAGGTCAATTCCTCGTTCTCCGGTGATCATAAATAAACAACTCAATGATGACCATAGAACGGTTAGCAAGTAAATAAATTTCCCTTACGCCTACACCCAGCGAGTTGAGGAGAGGGCAAGATCTCCAACATTTCCGTCTACCTCTTTCGTTCGCTACAATCATAACCCTCTGACCATTCCGGTCACGGTGACCCCAATTCACCCCGCCGCATAACCCCTCGCAATTCTAACCCCCTTATATGAATAGCTGAGTCACGTTCAGCTTCCCATTTTCAGCCCTTGGACATCACGGTCCGGGGCTATTTTTTTTGCCCAAACTACAGGAGTATCCCATGGAAACCATCGGCCCCTGCCTGTCAAGATTGCTGAGTTTCATGCATATCCACAAGGAAAGAGCATTGCAGCATGAGGCCGTAGGTTGACCGAAAATCCGGTTGAGGAAAGCTCCACCTTCTGGTGTGTCTTCTTCAGCGAATCTTGCTCACCCTGAGAGGGGAGCGAGATGGCCACCGAGGATTAACGCCTTTCAGGGAGATAACCCGAAGCGGGTCCATAAAATTAGGGAGCAGGTAGACTTTCAGGGTGATAACCCTTGCTCAGCTCAAAATTGCGCTCAGTGGATCCGGCGCGTGATTGAGCCCGGCTTGATGGTGCATAATAAATCGGCTCAATTTTGAGCTTATGTCTTACACCGATGGCCGGGCGGAGGGGATCAACAAATAAGGTCCCCCCGAAAGGGGAGCTTGCCCCCACGCCTTTGAGGGCAGCAGGTGGTGGCGAATCTGGATTATATAGTTTACCACCTGGAGGGGAAAAACTCTTGTTTCGCCCGGAAAGGCGAGCGAGGAAAGGGTGCGAAATTATTTCGTACCCTTGTGGATGGATCTTTTGAGCAGGTTTTTTTTTAATGTTTTTTCAAGTGGGCTTTTATCTGGAATAGGCGTAAAAAGGATTGTTGGAAAATGGGGAAAGCAGGAGGCGCGTCGCTGGTAACGGGTAGGATAAAGGGTAAGTAGAAAAATTAAATCGTAAATTATTCAACAAAACGGTATGTTGCCGTCTCGCTGTGAACCCCGTGCTGCCCGCAACTGTGATTCCGCAACAAGCGGAAAAGCCAGACACTCCCCCTGGACGTGGGTCTTCGAGGCATGAGACACCGCTGCCGTTGCAACGGTATACGACTCTTCTTTCGACGAAACACTCTGTTTCTGTAACTATTCAGCATTCTTTTGTGAACACCATGGGGCGAATAATCCTTGTCACCGGCGGGGCCAGAAGCGGCAAGAGCTGCTATGCCGAACAGCTGGCTGCAAACACCGGTGCAGACATAGCCTATATCGCTACGGCCAAGGCCTTAGACCTTGAGATGGAGGACCGTATTGCCAAGCACCGGCAACAGCGGCCAGCCGCTTGGCAGACCTTTGAAACGCCTACCAGCCCTTCTACGATCATTGCCGACCAGGGCAGTCAGTATGCGGGTATCCTCCTTGACTGCCTGACGGTGATGATCACCAACATAATCCTGACGCATGCTGTTGACTGGGACAATCCCGCCGTTGCGCAGTTGCATACTATCGAGGCGGATGTCATGGTTGAAGTCGAGGCCATCATCAAAGCTGCCGGTGAGAGCGGTGCTGAGGTGATAGCCGTTACCAACGAGGTCGGTTTTGGTATCGTGCCGTTGTCGCCTCTTGCCCGTTTTTTTCGTGACTGTGCTGGCCGGGTCAATCAGCGGATGGCTGCTGCGGCTGCTGAGGTCTTCCTGGTAGTTTCCGGGATTCCGATGCAGATCAAGGGCCAGTGAGGATGACAGCGTGAAATCGCTCATTCTGATGATCCAGTTCATGACCCGGTATCCGATCCCGGTGACTATAGAGTTTACGGCGGAGCGCTTTGTTCAGGGGATGAAATGGATGCCGTTGGTCGGCCTGCTGGCGTCCTTGCCTGCCACGATAGCATTCCTGGTGGCTGACCGGCTGTTGGGTGCCGAGCTTGGCGCAATCGTCGCGGTTATTGTTTTGATCCTGGTTACAGGTGGCCTGCATCTGGACGGCATTGCCGATACTGCCGACGGGCTTTTCTGCTACCGATCGCGTGAGCGGATGCTTGAGATCATGCGGGATTCAACCCTGGGCGCCAACGGGGTGATAGCGATTGTCCTCACCGTTTTTCTGAAATATCTCCTCCTGCATAATATACCAACGAGCGGCGCAGCCCTGGCTGTACTGGTCACCCCGGTACTCGGCCGGATGGCCCTGGTCTGGCATTCGGCGGTTGCCCGCTATGCCCGCGAGGAACGGGGTATCGGCGATTATGTCAATCAAACCGGGCTGGCTCAGGCAGCGGCCGCCACCTGTGTTTCGCTGGGGATCGTAGCCGGGGTGCTGATCCTCTGGGGGCTGGAACCGCGCCTTGTGGCCATGGTGGTTGTTATCCTCCATGTTCCCACGATCCTGCTGGCGGTACTGTTTGCCTTCTACCTGAAGAGGCGGCTCGGCGGCATTACCGGCGACACCATTGGCGCGACTGTTGAGTTGGCTGAAATTAACGCCTTTCTTGTTTTTCTCCTTGTTTGGAAATATCTCATATGAATACGACGAAACTCTATCTTATCCGCCACGGTGAAACCGAGCAGAATAAATCCGGCATACTCATGGGCAGTACCGATACCCCCCTCAACGATCACGGGCGTCTGCAAGCCGCCACGCTCGGTGAGAGGATCAATGCCCTGGAGGTCGATTCCATTTTTTCCAGCCCGCTCTCGCGGGCTGTGGAAACCGCTACGCTTGTTTTTGGAGCGGAGGCCCCTATCATTACGGACAGCAGCCTGCAGGAATTCCATTTTGGCGAATGGGAGGGCATGCATTTTTCCGAGATCGCCAAACAATATCCGGATATTTGGCAACTCTGGCTCAAGGACTGGGAACTCACCCAGATCCCAGGCGCCGAGGCCTTTGCCGCCTTCAAGCATCGGGTGATCAATTTTGTGTCAGAGGTTGTCACCTATAATCCCGGCAAGCGGGTGGCAGTGGTTTCCCACGGTGGCTGCATCCGCTCCCTGTTGGCCCATTTCTTCTGTGATTCGGTCTCTACCGGCTACTGGAAGTTCAAAGTCGATAACGCCACCCTGGCCGAAATTGAGTTCATGGGCACCTTGCCGATCCTTATTCGCTTTAATTACAGATAAGAGGAAAGAGAATGCAGCTGCTTCAGCAAACCCTGGACGCGATTGGCCCGACCGATCAGGCGGTGATGGCCGCAGCCCAAAAAGAGATCGATTACTGCCTCAAACCGCCGGGCAGCCTCGGCAAGCTTGAAGATATCGCGCGGCAGGTGGCCGGAATTACCGGAAAGATTCATAACAGCATCAACAAAAAAGCCATTATCATCATGATGGCCGATAATGGCGTCTACTCCGAAGGGATCGCCATGTATCCCCAGGACATCACTCGCATTGGCGCCGATTTTGTCACCTCCGGGCGGATGGGGGGCAATTTTCTCGCCAACTATGCTGGAGCCGATATTATTGCCGTCGATATCGGCATCCAGGTCGATGTTGATTTACCCAAGGTGATTAACCGCAAGATTCGCTACGGCACTGCCAACTTCCTCAAGGAACCTGCCATGACTCGGGAGGAGGCGATCCGGGCCATTGAGGTCGGCATCGAGGTCACGAATACCGCTATTGATCAAGGCTACGACCTGATCGGCACCGGCGAGATTGGCATCGGGAACACCACCGCCAGCAGTGCCGTGCTTTATGCCTTCACCGGGGCGCATATTGACCGGGTGGTCGGCAGGGGTGCTGGCTTGACGGATGAAGCCTTTGAACGGAAAAAAGAGGTGGTGAAAAAGGCGGTTCAGTTGCACCGGCCCGATGGCGACGATGCCCTCGATGTGCTCTCGAAAGTGGGCAGCCTCGATATCGCCGGTATGGCCGGGACCTATCTGGCCTGCGCCGCCCGCCGGGTGCCGGTGGTGACCGATGGGCTCATTTCCAACGTTGCTGCGCTGGTGGCCATTCGCCTCAAACCCGAGGCAGTTCAGTACATGATTCCTTCGCATATTTCCTTTGAGCCAGGGGCTAAACTGTTGAAAGAAATCACCGGGCTTGAGCCCATGCTCGACATGAACATGCGCCTTGGTGAGGGTACGGGTTGCTCTCTGGTGTTCGGTATTATCGAGGCCTCGCTTAGGATGATCGAGGAGATGGGGACCTT
>CAITZN010000297.1 GCA_903896915.1 uncultured bacterium | reverse complement strand
AGGTCACAGGTTCAAATCCTGTCCCCGCTACCACGCAAATACAGGCACTTGGCTCTTTTGAGTTGAGTGCCTTTTTTGTTTCTATGGTAATCTGCAATCGTATTGCAAGCACTTTTGGTCAATGCATTTCAATTGAAATGCATTCTTCCGACTGAAGCCAACCGGTATTTTTATGTTTTGTTCCCCTCGTCGGCAAAAAAAGCGAGCATCGCTAGTCCGCAAAAAAAATATATTCAGCAACATGACCTGGTTTTTTGATGAGCCAGTGAATTGAATCTGTTTTCTCGTCTGAAATTTCTCTGGGCATGAATTTGATTGAGTGGGTGTGCAGTTTACACAACTAGTCACAATCTGTTGTATCGGTCCACGGACGCGCGATTCTTCACATCCGACCCCGCTGTTGCGGCACCCTCAGGCTGATAAACCGGCGAGCCAGTGGGCGGCACTTGTAATCCTGATTCCGTTGCGGAACTCTTCCTGACGCAGGTCATGAACAATTTGCACCGCTTCGGCTGTGGGGAATAGTCCGGCAAATCGTGACAAGCTGCGGTGTGGTGAATTGTCGCCCCATTTGCATTCAATCAGTTGTGTTAGTTGTCCCTCGTCGCTGAGGGCAAAGTCGACCTCAGCCCCATCCTTGGTGCGAATATAGTGTAGGCCTGCTGTTCGTCCCATGCCATCCTGCAGGAAATGTATATGCTTCAACAGCATGGCCGCTACGGCGTTCTCCAGGAGCACGCCTTGATCGCCTCGAACCAATCCGGTGTCAAAAAAATAGATTTTAGGGCTTTGCAAAAGTGAACGGGCAATGTTGCTATGCCATGGCTGCACGGTAAAAACGATGAATAGGGCCTGCAGTACTTCCAGGTAGCGTTTCAAGGTCGCCGGCGCGACCGCCAGGTCCCGGGCAATGGATGCGAGCGAAAGCGGGGAGCCGACACGCTCCCGCAACACCTCCACAAATAGTCGCATGGTGTTAATTTCATGCAGTCGCGAAAACTCCAGCACATCCTCTCGAATCAGGTCGTTGAAATACTGCTGCCGCCATCGGTCAGCTTGCACCGGTTCTTGCGCAATGCAAGGTTCCGGAAAACCACCTCGGACCAACAGATGATCCAGAGCATCGCCTGGATCGATCCCGGCCTGCTCCGCCCATTCACGTACCGAAAACGGATGCAGGCGAAAGGCAAAATACCGGCCAGCCAAGGAGTCTCCACCTTGCCGGAACGTTTCCATCCGAGCGCTGCCAGTGACCAGTAGAGCCTGGCCTACGGAGCGGCCATCAACCACTCCTTTCAGCCACCCTTTCCAGCCATGCATCTTGTGAATTTCGTCCATCACCAGTAGCTGAGCCCGTTGATTCCACGATTGCCGCTGGAGAATGGCACGATCGGCCCGCACGTCCCAATTCAAATATTGGCCGTTGGCATATCCTTCCATGAGTTGGCGACTGAGGGTGGTCTTGCCCACTTGGCGAGGGCCTGTCAGCACCACCATCTTGGTCGCCAAATCTGTATTTACTATTTCATGCAGATATCGTTTCATGCGACTAAAAGTAATGCAATATCAAGAAAGTCGCAACTTTTATTCAGAATCTATCAATTTAGTCGCGGAGCATCCTCGTTCCTCACACAAAAAAAAATTACTCGTGATGATCGATTGTTTTTAAGCCCTCGTTGCGGTTGAGGTTACACCGCTGTGCTTCGCCTTGTCGAACCTTTAAGGCCGAATCAATGACATGGAGCGCTTTTCGCTGCCATTCATCCAACCTGTAGATCTCAAATCCCAGTTCACGGGACGGGGTGTCCAGCGACTTACCCTGCAGGAGACGGAGTACGGCCTCCATTTTTCTGTTCACGCTCCGCCTCGTATATTTCCCGCCGCTGCGCCATGCGAGCTGCGCTCGCACGACTATCGTCACATGGCAGACAACGTGTTGCATTTCTGGATATCTCATCGAAAAGATCCTTCAGTGGGTCCGAGGTCGGCTTTTCATTATTATCGACCTTGAAAAGCCCCTTGATTTTGCACAATTTTTCTAGCGCATTATTCTTGTTACAGAATGTGAGCTCAACGAGATTTTCCTCTACATTGCCTTCAACCTTCAACTGTCGGACTTTAATGCTCGATATGGCGGCCGCGGCGTCCTGGGTGAGATGATGGATAGGGAGTAGTCTGCCT
>CAITZN010000296.1 GCA_903896915.1 uncultured bacterium | reverse complement strand
CTTTCGTGTGAGCCGAAGAACAGTTTCAACAAACTCCTCATCTTTGCAAGGCTTGTTCAGAAAGGCTTTTGCCCCCAACTGGAAGGCTTTTTCCTTGTGCTTTGCAGAGGTGCGCGAGGTCAGCATGATAACAGGAATATCTTGTCCACCCGGGGTGTTTGACAATTTAACGAGAAACTCGAAACCGTTCATTCGCGGCATCTCAATATCCAAAGCGATACAATCGGGCTTGACCTCTTCCAATTCCAATTGCTCGATAGCATCCAACCCGTCCTTTGCTTCAACCGGCACCCAACCGTTGGCAGTAACTAGACGACTCATGACGCGACGGATGGAGATCGAATCGTCGACAATCATAACCGTAAACGTCGCCGGTATATCAAGATGGAATGGCATTGCGCTGGCATGCTCAATGCGCTCTGCGGCTTGGATGAGATCAGGAATGTTGAGAACCGGAACAATACTGCCATCACCCATGACTGCCGCACCGGATATACCTGGAACAGTACGCAAATGAGTCCCCAGGCCTTTAATAACAATTTCTTTCTGACCGGAAAGTTGCGGGACAGAAATTGCGATCGTTCGCCCTTCCGTTGCAAGGGCAAGCACCAGGGGACGGGCTTCTTCAGATTGATCGCCTCCCACCCCCATCAGGCTCGGTAAAGAATACCAGGGTACGGTTGCACCACCGAGTTTACAGGTCCCTTCCGCTCTTGAAATATCACTTCCCTCAACACGGTGAATATCCCTGATATCATTCAAGGCAATACCGTAGGTAACATTGCCGATTCTGACCATGAGCGCTCGGACAACACCCAACGTCAAGGGAAAGCGGATGGCAAAGGTCGTCCCAACTCCTCGCTCAGTTTCCACGGCGATGGAGCCATGCAACTCCTTGACATTCTCCCTGACGACATCCATACCTACACCGCGTCCGGAGATTTCGCTGATCGTTTTGGTACTGAAACCAGGATAAAAGATAAGCTCAGTGAGTTGTCGCTCATCCATCTGTTTAACTCTGGCCTCGAGTCCAAATTGCTTGGCTTTATCTTTGATTGCGTTGAAATCCAACCCCTGGCCATCATCGCCAAAACGAATGACAATATTGTTGCCTTCACGACGTCCCGCAAGAGTAATGGTGGCAATAGCGGGCTTGTTACTAGCAAGTCGTTGTTCTTCGGACTCAATCCCGTGATGGATGGCATTGCGGACCAGGTGCATAAAGGGGTCGGCAAGCTTTTCCCAAACCACCCGATCCAGCTCAATCTGCTCACCTTCAACAACGAGCCGGACTCGCTTACCCAACCGTGAAGCGACATCCCGCATGGTGCGACTCAAACGGGAAGTCAAGGTAGCCATTGGACTCATCCGCGTCCGCATCATCTGTACCTGTAATTCACGAATTACCCGGTACTGGCGACTGATGTCACCGCCGATGCCGCTGTATATTCCTCTCAGGTTGGTATGAATAGCAGCAGAGTCAATGGCCGACTCATTCAACGAACGAATGATCAGGTTCAGCTGGGTATAGCGATCAAGTTCCAAGGCATCGAATTCGGAAAAACTTTGGGTACCCTTAATCTCGGTTATAGATTTATCGAGATGCGCAAAATGCCGTGAAAGACTGTCGAGCGCCTTAACCTCAAATTTCGTTTCTAATTCCAAAGCGATATCTTTTAATCGACGAGTAGTGAGCTCCAACTCCACTAAAGCGTCCTTGAACAACCCCATATTCTGATCAAAACCACTGACCCCCACCAACAGTTCGTTGGCCAGGTTAATCAATGAATCAAGCTGCAACTGATTGATACGGATAGTTTTCGCCGTTTCAATAATTGACGGCTGCGGAACGGTGTCCTCCGGTTCTGCTTGAGTTGCTCTTGCAACCGATGATTGATTCACCAAAACCGCAAGATCCGGACTCTCGACAACGACCACCGGACGTTCTTCAGAAACCCCTAGACTTTTTTCAGCAATCCCTCGACTCTCTTCGGCAACTTCTAGACTCTCAGCAAAACTGTCAAGCCGCTCTTCAATCGGCAAATCCTCGACAATGTCGTTCTGCAAGAAACTTGACAACCGATGCAGCACGTCAGATTGCCTTTCGGATGTTACCAATTTTGGAGATTCTACCAACATGCCGAGCAAGTCCAACGACTCAGCCAGAGTATTCAACATTACAGGATCAATTAATAGTGTCCCTTCATACAGCCAGTCGAGAAAATCTTCCACCCCATGAGCGTATGAAGAAATTTCATTCATCCCGATTACAGCAGAAGCTCCTTTGATGGTATGAACAGCACGGCGGATCCTGCGAATTTCTTCCCGATGTTCCGGGGTCAACGCCACTTCCGCTTCTATTCCCGCCTCAAGGATACGCATCGATTGATGCAATTGTTGGAGATGCTCATCCGCCTCTTCCAGAAAACCCTCACGGAGAAGTTGTTTTTCTTCTTCGCTGAAGAGTGATCCGTGCAGTGAACCGCCGCTCTCGCTGCTCACAGTCTCAGGGCGCGCCCTCATAACTGCAACATTTGAGGACTCCTCACTAGCAGTGAGGCTATCGAAGGTTCCATCCTGCGGTGCGCTCATGCAGTCATTGAGCTGAGCGACCACCTTTTCAGCTTGTTGTTCATCGAAATCGGCTGGGGTATAAATCATTGTTGCCAGCTGATCGAAAGCTTCCGACAAGAGCACCACCATGTGAGAATCTATAGTAGTGGCTGATTCATACAACCAGTCAAGAACGTCCTCGACCAGATGGCCATAAGCAGCGATATCGGGCAACCCTATGACGGCGGATGCACCCTTGATGGTATGAACAGAACGGCGGATCTTCCGAACAACCTCATGAAGTTCACCAACTACCGGAACCTTGCCAGTGACGTGAGACTCCAAATACTGTAGAGCCTGATGCAGTGCCTCCAGATGTTCTTCGGCTTCGGCACGAAATTCGTCGAGCAATTCGTCATCGGGCAAAGAACTCAAAGAATCGTTTACCAGTATTTCATCACTGCCAAAAAGGACGCTTGCTTCCTCAGGAGCGAAAACCTCCCCGGTGCCTATCCCAATCCTGCCGAAATCATTGCGTGTCTCGATGAGGAGTTTTTCTTCATCAATGGGCAAGCCCTGGCGCAAGCCCTGACAATACTGATCAAATCTATCAGCCGTTGCCAGCATGGCTGCAAAGGCCTCCGAAGACAAAGCGAGTTGACCTTCCTGGATCTTTTCAAGAGCAGCCTCCATGCATCCGGCTATCTGGCTCAGACCATTAATACCGACCATGGAAGAAGCGCCTTTAATTATATGCACCAGGCGGTACACTTCATCAAAGATCTCCCGTTTATTCGGAGCCGTCTGCAGTTCCTCAACCCCTTTTTGTATAATAGGGATATAGGTTTGTACTTCTTCGATATAACCCGTGAAGAAATCGTTACCTTCCTGAGCCATCAGTCCTCTCCTGTAAAAAAAACGGATTCACAAAAACGATTTTCCCTTGAGATTATTGCCATTTTCTAATCATGGATGCATTCCCAAGTTTTTCACTGTCAATAATGCATATATTTCGATTGTCGACAGTGAGAATCCCTTTAAAAAAAAGGGTTAATTGGTTCAGAGTGTCCGCTTCATCAGAGGGAAACACACCTAGTTGATCGCGCTGTTCATCAAAGTTGACGACGCCGGTTATCCTGTTAACCACCAAGCAGAATTTAAAATCCTGCTGTTTAAACAGGAGATACGATCGCTTGAGGCCACTAGCTCTAGCGCTTTCATCGCCAAGTCCAAAAAGAACAATAAAATCGACGACCGAAAGAATCTCACTCCGGATCTGAACAATCCCCCTGATCCAGGAGGGCAGATTCGGCAACGGGGTCACGGTGGGCAGATAACCGATTTCCTGAATGGATTGGATAGAAAGCGCCATTTCTTGGTTACCCAACATAAAAGAAATATATGGCTTCTTTTTTCTGATATTTCGGGTGGCTCGTTCTTTCAAGACCTCCATATCCCGCTTCAGCGAAGGTGCCGTCTCTAGATCTATGGAGTCGATAAGGTTTTGAAGAGACCTCTCCTCACCGTTGGCAATATGCTGTTGGGATATGTTGACCATTTCTCGCCTCAATGGAAGAATACGCAGTATGCTGAATTCGTAAAACGCCTACTCTTAAGAGAGCAGTTTGATTGCTGTTTCAAGTAACTCCTGGCTGTCAAAGGGTTTGGTCATATAGACGTCAGCCCCCTGTTGCTTGCCCCAGAACTCATCACTTTTCTGATTTTTCGATGTCAGCAGAATAATGGGCAAATCTTTTCTCATCGTTTTAATCTTGCGGCAAGCCTGAAAACCGTTGAGTTTCGGCATAATGACATCGAGAACCACCAATTGCGGATTTTCCGTCTCCACCATGGCCACAGCCTCTTCCCCATCGGAGGCAGTAATGACCTGATACCCATTCTCCTCAAACGGCGCACGCATCATGTTAAGTTGGGTGGGGCTGTCATCGACCACTAAAATTTTTCCTTTCGCCATGATATTTCTCCCTTTTACGAGCCATCGCAACCGATGCGATTACTCAATGTAATAATTAAATATGTTTTTCGACCTCGGTGATCATCTTGTCGGGATCGAAGGGTTTTGTCAGATAGGCGGATGAACCCGCCATTTTGCCTTTCATTTTATTGATGAAGCCGTCTTTACTGGTAAGCATAATAACGGGAATGCTCTTGAATTCTTTATTCCCCTTGATGATGGATAAAATTTTATACCCATCCATTTTCGGCAGGATGACATCAAGCATGATCAGGTCCGGCCGTTCCTCACTGATTTTGCTGAGAGCCTCCAGGCCATCTGCCGCCTCAACCACGCGGTAACCATGACGGCTTAATGTAATGGCAATGACCTTCCTGGTGGTGGAACTATCCTCAACGACCAAAATCATTTTCTGGTCACTTTCCGTTGGCTCCTCAGCCGGAACAGGTGCAACGTTCTGCTCGGCTTCCGTGCTCCCCTGATGCATAGACTGTTGGGCCAGATGATCAAGAAGCAGTTTCAATTGGTTGGCAAAACCCGCCTTTTCCGGTGCCATTTTCGACGCTTTATCGAGAAAGCCGAGGGCTTCTTGAAAATTTTGGCTGTTCATATTGATCAGCCCAAGACAATAAATTGAAAGAAGACTTCGCGGATATTTTTTCAATATCCGTCCATATCGCTCCCGAGCCTGTTCAAGATAGCGGCTATCGGCTGCACCTGAACGCATCAATGCTTCTTGTGAAATAATCAGATGCGCATGGCAAAAGTTGCAGGTTGTGGTGTTTTTGTTAAGAGGTGCCCAGCAGAAATAACATTTTCTGACAACATCATCGGTCAGATGGGTTGAGGCAGCCGCAAATTTTTTCAGCTCATCCTGAACAAATGGATCGTTGGCGTTGAGGCTGGCCGCCATATCCAGGGCTTTTTTCATATTGCCGACATTGCCCTGAATACGGGAATACCAGATCCAACCAGTCGTATTATTGCGATTTTTCTTCAGGTATTGAACGATATCCTGATGAGAATCTTTGTACTGCTGTTGCTCTGCTTTTTCTATCGCCGAAAGCAGCAACCCCTCACCCGATTCATCAAAGGCACTTTTACGTTCATCCTTCAATTTGGAAACTTCAAGCAGGATGTTGATCAAGGCAACGTTGATCGTCTTCTGGCAAGAACGCAGAGAGAAAATTTCTATCTGGACATCATCCCATATGAGGATTTCAATGGCGGCAGCAACGCCCTGAAGCTTATCAAGCTGGGCGTTAATCAACTCTCCCTGATCTATATCGAGAAGCCCCTCACTGTCCCCTTTACGCACACGGAGAGTCTGTGATTTTTTCTCCAAAGAAAAAATCTGCAGAATATTATCCAGCGAAAAACCATCGATTTTCTTTGTTGTCGATACCATTTCAATTTCTTCCGGGTAACTGCATCGTTACAGCGTATACTTTGATCGTTTCGAATATTCCACTTTCTCCTGGATTAATCCGACAAGTAACAAAAAAAGAATCTGTTGATACCAACGGGGATGAAAATATTACCAGAATATCACCTCTTTTTTCGGCATCAATAATATTGAACGTTGCAATTCAAACTATTGATAGTTGCATTGTGCGAAGCTGGTTATTGGAAAAGCCACAGTCTTACAGTGATTTCAAGCCCGCTTGGCACAGAGTAACGATATCGAGTTGGATGTTATGAGGAAAGAACAAGGACGCCCTTGAAGTACCGCAAGAAACAATCTCTATTTTCCGATAGTGAATTGTGCGGTGAAAAAAAAGAAAAAGCAAAATAAAAATGAAGAATCAGCTTGTCGAAAAAAAGAGCTGGCCAAAATTGACAGAGAACTCACCAGTTCTAAAAAAATATCGCTCCGATAATGTGCGGACCAATGATTTTCTTGGTACTAATCATCCCATCCGGTGTATCACCTCACCTCCTTTTCGGCTTCCACCAGCATCTGCTCGATGAGCGAGAGGCCGCCGTGCCAGAACTCTGGATCATTGAGATCAATACCAAAGGGCTGCAGCAAATCAGAGGGCGCCCTGTTCCCCCCGGACCGCAGCAACTGCAGATAGCGGCCGACAAAACCAGCGCCCTCTTCCAGATAGCGGGCATAGAGGGCCAGTACCAGTAATTCGCCGAAGGCATAGGAGTAGACATACCCGGGGGTGCCGAGAAAATGGGAAATATAGGCCCACCAGATCGCATAATTTTCGCTTAATCGCACCGAATCACCGAACATCGGCTTCTGAGTAGCGAGCCACAACGCTGAAAGCTGTTCCGACGAAAGCTCCCCCTGCTCACGTCTGCCGTTGTGCATAGCCGCCTCGAATCGGTTCATCGCCACCTGGCGAAAGACCGTGGCAAAAATTGACTCCAGTTTCTGACAGATGAAGGCACGGCGGGCCTCAGGGGTCTGGATAAGTGCCAGCTGCGCCTTGAACACCAGCAACTCGGCAAAGACCGAGGCTGTCTCGGCCAGCACCAACGGGGCATTGCTGTTGTAGAACCCCTGCTCCGCCGCTAGAACCTGATGAACACCATGACCAAGCTCGTGGGCCACGGTGGAGATATCCCGCATATTGCCGGTATAATTAACCAGAATATACGGATGGCAATCCGGGACACAGGGATGAGCAAAAGCCCCGCCCCGCTTGCCCTGGAGCAAGGGGGCGTGAATCCAGTTCTCCGTAAAAAACCGCTCAGCGATAGCCGCCATTTCCGGTGAAAACTCGGCAAAGGCATTCAGCACAATCTCCCGGCACTGCTCCCAGGGAACCATTGCCT
>CAITZN010000295.1 GCA_903896915.1 uncultured bacterium | reverse complement strand
CGCTGCCTTTGATCCAGAAGTGGCGGCCTTGAAATCTCCCAATTCGCCAGTAGCTGGACAGGCTACGGTCTTTATCTTCCCGGACCTCAACACCGGCAACAACACCTATAAGGCTGTGCAGCGAGCTGCCAACGCTGTAGCTATGGGACCCGTGCTCCAAGGTTTGAACAAACCGGTCAACGATCTGTCGCGAGGCTGCACCGTCAATGACATCGTTGATACCGTGGCCCTGACCGCCATCCAGGCTCAGCAGGCAAAAAAACAAGCCCTGCTTTGCTCAACAGCAAGAGGTTAGAATGAAATTTCTCGTCATCAACTCAGGCAGTTCCTCGATCAAATACCAGGTGATCGAGATGGAAACGGAAGCTGTGCTCGCTGCCGGTCTGGTGGAAAGAATTGGGGAGAATTCGGGCCTGCTGAAGAACACTTTTTGCCCGGGAACATCGAACGAGCGGGAGTATCGTGTGGAACAGGCAATCCCGGACCACCAGAGCGGCATGCTGCTGGTGATCGAACTACTGACCGATCGGGATAAGGGTATTATCAGGGACGCCTCGGAGATTGGCGCCATCGGCCACCGGGTGGTACACGGAGGAGAGGATTTTCGTGGGTCCATGCGGATCACCCCTGAGGTGATAGAGGCCCTGGAAAAAAATATCCCCCTGGCTCCCCTCCACAACCCGGCCAACTTAGATGGCATCCGAGTCGCCATGAAGATTTTCCCCTCGGTGCCACAGGTGGCGGTCTTCGACACCGCCTTTCATCAGACCATGCCCCCGCACGCCTTCCTCTACGCCATTCCCTACGAACTGTATGAAAAAAATCGGGTGCGACGCTATGGTTTCCACGGCACCTCGCACCGGTTCGTCGCCGGCGAGTGCGCCCGCCTGCTGTCCAAGCCGCTGACAGCATGCAACCTCATCACCGTGCATCTCGGCAATGGCTGCTCCATGACTGCCATCAATAACGGGATCAGCGTTGACACTTCACTGGGGATGACCCCTGTGGAAGGTCTGGTGATGGGAACGCGCTCTGGTGATGTCGATCCGGCCCTGCATCTTTTTTTGAAACACAACAAGGGGATGGACCTGGAGACCATCGACGCCCTGCTCAACAAGGAATCCGGGCTGAAAGGACTTTGCGGCATGAACGACATGCGCGATATCCATAAAGCGATCGCGCAGGGCAATGAGCGTGCAGCCTTGGCACTGGCAGTTCAGACCTACCGCAACCGCAAATACATAGGCGCCTACATGGCGGTTCTCGGCCGGGTTGACGCGATCGTGTTCACCGCCGGCATCGGCGAGAACGACAGCATCGTCCGGGCTGAATCATTGAAAGGGCTGGAGTATTTCGGGGTATGTCTCGATCTGGAAAAGAACAGTGCGCACAGCAGAGAGGCACGGTGTATCAGCGGCGAGAACAGCAAGGTGCGGATTTACGTCATCCCGACCAATGAGGAACTGGCAATTGCCCGGGAGGCTGCTGCGGTGGTCAGCGCCTAGATGTGGACCAGAATAGTGTAAATGAAAAAAAAGAGCCATCTTTCTCAGTGCAAGAGCCAGGGGATATAAAACGGCGCAATGAATGATATGAACACAGCGGATAATGCCATCGCCACTCCTGCCATTGCCCCCTGAAGTTGTCCTTCCTGCAGAATCGTTGCCGTACCTTGGCCGTGGGAGGTTACGCCCATCGCTAATCCTCTGGCGACAGGGTTGCTGATTTTGCACAAGGAAAGGAAGCTAGCCCCTATCATCGACCCCAGGGTGCCGGTAAAAATGACGAAGGCTACGGCAATGGCCGGATCGCCACCGATAATCCGGGAGATGTCGATAGCAATAGGGGCAGTGATCGATTTTGTGGCGATGGAAGTCACCAGTAAGGTGTCAAGCCCGCTCAGTTGAGCCAAAACTACAGCGGTAGTTAAGGTGGATAGCGAACCACAGGCTATACCGATCAGTATGGGGAGGAACATCCTGCGCAGGAGTTGCCGATTCAAGTAAAGCGGCAGCGCCAGTCCGACGGTAGCCGGCCCAAGTAAAAAGGTCATAATCGCTTTACCTGGCTTGTACTGTTCAAAGGTAATGCCTGAAAAAAGCAGAATCAGGATGATAGCCGTAGTGCTGAGCAGCAAAGGGGTCAATAACGGGTTTTTTATCTTCAGATATATTTTCAGACTAATCCAATAAATGCCGATGGTGAGCAATATTGTGAACACTGTCATTGTTGCATTCTGCACGTCGCTCACTCCTCGATTTTCTGGTCGCGTTTGCTGAGGGCCTGGACAACGCCACCTGTTGCCAGTAATGCGACTAACGTACTGACCACCAGGGGTAAAAACAGGAGATAGCCTTTATTAATAAACAAGTCGCCCCATTGCATCAATTCTACGGCAATCGGAATGAAGAAGAAGGCCAGATGTTTAAGTAACGGATTAACTGCTGTCGACAACCACTGTTCTTTAATGATTCCAGCACACAGTAAGGTAAACAGGATAATCATGCCCAGCACACTGCCCGGCAGCGGTATGTGAAAATAATTCACTATCAGAGTGCTCAGGGAGTAAATGACCCATAGCAACAAGGTTTGCCCTGCTATTTTCAGTATATTTTTCAAAAAAACCCCATCGTCTTAAAGCGGTTTTCACCGCCCGTGGCGCCAGCATACTGCTCATGGCATACGGCAGATATTTACCGTTTAATCCAGCTTACCGTGTAATCCAGCCTGTTATTTTTTCACTTCCGCCTTCGCCATCATCTCGTAATAGCGAATCAATCCGCCGTGGTCATCACCGCCCATGCCCTGCACTTTCAGGGCCTGCATCATCTCCATGACCGCTGCGGTGAGCGGCAAGGGAACACCGATTTCATGGGCAGTCTCCAAGACGTTATTCAAATCCTTGATATGCAGATCGGTCTTGAAACCAGGCGTGAAATTGCGGTTCATCACCATGGGGGCCTTAGCCTCGAGCACTGCACTGCCGGCAAGACCGCCCCGGATGGCCTGATAGACCAACTCTGGCTCCACGCCGGCTTTCGTGGCCAGTACAAGCGCCTCAGACATCGCCGCTATGTTCAGGGCGACGATTATCTGGTTAGCCAGCTTGGCCACATTACCCGCGCCAACATCGCCGACTCGAACTACAGACGAACCCATGGATTGGAGTACAGACAGGCAGGCATCGAAATCTTCCTGACGCCCACCAACCATTATTGAAAGCGTACCCTCTACGGCCTTTGGCTCGCCT
>CAITZN010000294.1 GCA_903896915.1 uncultured bacterium | reverse complement strand
ATGATGTCAACCAGCCGGGTCATGCGCGACATCACCACCGAGAGGCACCGTGAACTGGCAGGCCGGGTCCGCAGTGTTATGGCCGTGTACAGGGAATCCGAAGATCTGATCAATATCGGCGCCTATTCAGCTGGCAGCAATAAAAAAATCGACTATGCGGTCTCACGTATCGAGGCAATCAACACGTTTCTTGCCCAAGGATTCAACGAATCATCCACCCTGGAAGAGACCATCAACACTATGGGTGACCTGGTCAGCGACCGTCAGGAATCCGAACGACGAAGGCCGGGGCGTAAAGATTTTGACAGGAGGAAAACTGATGCGTCGGTGGATGAACAATCATGAAACCCTTTACCATGCATGCTGTCCTGAAATACCGTCAGCAACTCGAAGATGTTGCCAGACAGAGGTTGTATCAGGCTATGGAAGAGGAAGCACGCATGCAAAAAGCACTGCTTCAGATCAATGAAGAGCTGACCGACTTATATAGCAGCCTGCAGAGGGATAAAGAACAAGGTACAACCGTTGACCGCCTGATCCTCTTTGATCACAGGATTGAAGTAGTAAAAGAGCAGGCCGTGCTTCGACAAAGCGAACTGAAAAAGCAGCAGGTGCAGGTTGCAAATAAAAGACAACAGCTGGTCAAGGCAAGCAAGGATAGAAAAATAATGGAAAAACTCCGTGAACAACAAAATGCTGCCTATGCGCAATATCTGGAGAAAAAAGAGACTATCATGCTCGATGAAATTGCCGTTCTATCATACGCCCGGAAGCAGGGGGAGATGAAAAATGTCTAAGCCCTCCCTCGTGCTACAGAAGACCTTTTGGAGCCGACGAAAATGACCATGAAACATACACTCGTTGCCGCGTTCACCCTAGTTTTCCTCACCTGCACCCTTACCCATGCAGAGAAGCAAACGACCCCTGTACCAGTCAAAACAGGTCAGGAAAAACAATACGGATCCGTGGAGGAACGACGGATCATGGAATCCTTGCAGGGAGAAAGCGGTTCTCCGCTGAACAAGGAGCGCGACGATCTGGATAATAAAAAAAAGGAACTAAAGAGATTAGAAAGCGAAGTCGATAAGAAACTTGACCAGCTTAACCAGATGCGCGTACGGATCGAAAAACTGCTGGCTGAAAAGGAAGCAAAAGAGTCGAAGAAGATCCAAGAACTTGCCAAAATGTATGAAAAAATGGCCGCTGATAAGGCGGCACTAATCTTAAGCGCAGTCGATCAAGACTTGGCAGTTTCCATCCTCGCAAAAATGAAAACCAAATCAGCCGCCAAAATTCTCAACAACATAGAACGAGAAAAAGCGGCCAAACTGTCAACAGCTTATTCTTTGGATAACTGATATTATGCAATCTTCCCCTCTTGTATCTGTTGACATGATGTCCGCCGGACCTCCAGCCAGTACATCAGCCCCAAAGACAGGACAAGATGGTATCTTTGCCGCTCATCTCACCGCGGCCTCACACGGACAGTCAGCCACCACCACGCAAGCTAAGACAGCAAACAAGCAGGAAAGCCCCCCTACTGCCGACAAGCAAATCCAAGATTCAGGTAATGCATCGACCGCACAACCCAAAGACGCGCTGAACACACAAGAGACGGAGCACGACACCACCGGAAAAACCACCGCTCCCGGTTACAATCTCGCTGCACAGTTGAAAGAAATCCTCAACACAAAAGAGACAGGGAACGATACCACCGGTAAAACCGGGGCACCTGGCTACAATCTCGCCCTGCAGCTGAAAGAAATCCTCACCGCAAAAGAGACAGGAAACGATACAGCCGGAAAAAACACCGCCTCTGATGACACGACCAGCAAAGGCGATTCCAACGACGACCTGACCTCCGACGCGACCCTGCAGAGCTCCGCAGGCGCAGCTAACGCCGCCATAATCCCTTTGTATTGGACCGGCGCCGATATTGGCCCCCAAATAAATCAGAGCATTGCCAAAACACTGAACAACGAGTCGACACTATCCCGGATGCTGAATGCCATCACTTCGGCTGCCAATGGGACAACAGGAGCGCCACCACCTAATAGCGCGACCACCCCAATACAGGCAGGAGCGACGGCCTCAGAACAATCAGATCCAGCCGTACAGTCCTTCACTATTGAAGCGAAGCAACCTCTGCTCCCGACAAATCAGACAATAGTAGTACCAGGCATCGCCGGAAATGACGCTGCCAGCCTCCAGTCCCAGGCAACCGTTTCCTTTGTGCCTGATGCGACTCCGTCAGTAGAAGCCGCCAGCCTGACTGAAAAACCAACAAGCGCCTCACCAGCAATCACGGCCCAAAGCCAAGCCGCCGCCATCCAGACACCCGCTCAACAAAACCCGGCACAGCAGGGTGGCGATCAAATCGTTCAAAACAAGTACGGCCAGATTATCACTATCTATCAAGCAAGCGAATCTCAGGAAATGGCTGCCGCCACGTCAGTCGACAGCGAACCGCTAGCTACCGTAACAACCGGCAAGAATATAGATGCCAACAACAATTTCATCCAATCCCATCTCCCCAACGATGCTGCCCCTAAACCCCTGGAGAAAGAGAGCGGCAGCCAGCAGCAGGACACGGCAAAAGATAACCAGCAAAAGGGTGCGAATACCGCAAAAACCATCACAAACATGCAGTTTCAACCTGAACAGCTTGCACTCCAATCTTCACCACTGACCGTTGGCACGGAAAACCAGTCACTTATATTCCACAACCAACAGGTCGGCACGCCGCTGATCAGCACCCCGCTGGCAGACACTTCTTCACTACGACTGCCCTCTGGCTTGACGGTTCCAGGAGAGACTGTGGTCGACCAAATGATTTCCCATTTCTCCGTGAACAACCGCCTGGAATCCGGCACCGTCAACCTGAAGCTACACCCGCAGGAACTTGGCGAATTACGGATGGAAATCAAGATAACCCAAGATACTGTCAAAGCCCACTTTATTGCCCAGACCCCCCAGGCCCAGGAGATGATCACCCAGCATCTGCCCCGGTTGCGGGAGGCCCTGGAGCAGCAGGGATTGCACCTACAACAGATCGATGTAACGATCGCTGCCAACGATAGCTTTAGCAGAGATCAGTTCCAGGGACATACCGGACAGCAACAATTAAACCAATCCATGCACAACAGCAGAGGGAATCAACCAATTTTCACCCTCGACGCGGGCGAAGAAACCCAGGAAGCCACACAAATTATAAACAATCTCAGTGTAATGGCTTAATCAGGAGTACACATCATGTCCACTATACCAGGCACAACAGCTTCCGCAGCTGCAGCAACAACGACGACAACAGCAGCAGCAAAATCTAAAACCTTGGGCCAGAGTGATTTTCTCAGCCTGCTGGTTGCGCAACTGAAGAATCAAGATCCGCTTAATCCTTCAGATCCGACCGAGTTTACCTCACAACTGGCGCAATACAGCCAACTGGAGCAGCTGTTCAACCTCAACAGTTCTATGGGCAACCTCACTACTGCTCAGAGCAACTCCGAGCGGCTCTCATCGCTTTCGCTCATCGGTCAGGACGTAGTGGTTCAAGGCTCCGATTTTGCACTGGGAACTACCTCAGCGCAACTCGGCTACAAAACAGACGGCACCGCCGCCAGCGTCAAATTAAGCATCCAAAACAGTGCTGGAAAAACTGTAGGCACACTTGCAGGCAAAGATCTCACGGCAGGCAATCATTTCCTTACCTGGGACGGAAAGGATGGCAATGGCAACATGCTGCCTGCCGGCACCTACACCATTGTCGTTGATGCAAAAAACAGTGCTGGTGCAAGCGTGAACGTTTCTTCACTGATACGAGCAACGGTTACCGGCGTTGATTTAAGCGGCAGTGAAGCTCAAATTGTCACCGGTTCAGGTGAATACAAAGTTTCCTCCATCTTCGGCGCTTACAACAGCAGCCAGAGCGCGCTTGACAGCGGCAAGAGTTAAACGGCGAGGTATAAGGAGGAGGAGGCCACATCCTCAAAGCAACACAGCAACTAGCACGGATGCCAAGCTGTACAACGACCATATTGCCCGATCACTGCTGAGGCTACGACAGCTGACAGGGCAATACTAACAAAACAATCTCTGACGCAACGGATGGCGCGGGGATAATTGAGGAGAGAACGAACGGTACCACGCTTAACGGAACCGTTTCGATGCAGAAAGTCTCTCCATTATTTTCTTGAACAATTATCCAATCCACCAACCAAGCAGGAGGTTGTTATGGGCATTCAAAGTGCAATGTATAGCGGTGTCAGCGGGCTCAATGCCAATTCCCAGGCAATGAGCGTTATCGGCAACAATCTGGCCAACACCAACACCTTGGGATTCAAAAGCTCGCGCAGCGTCTTTTCCGATCTCCTGTCGAGCAATGTTGCCGGTTCCGGCGGCAATTCTCAGGTCGGCCGCGGTGTAGGTTTGTCGACCGTTGACAACGTTTTGAGCCAAGGAACCTTTGAGACCACCGCCTCCGATACCGATGTCGCCATCGAAGGCAATGGCTTCTTTGTTCTCAAAGAGCCTGGCAACACCACCGATTTCTACACTCGTGCCGGGGCGTTCCGTTTCAACGGCGAAGGCTATTTGGTCAATCCTGAGGGTTTGATCGTTCAGGGTAAATTATTCGACCCGGTTGACAACGGTACGCTCCTCGCGGCAGACCCTGCCAACATCCAAGTGGCCAATGTCGGCCTGATACCTGCCAATGCCACGACCGAATTGACATTCACTACCAACCTCAATGAAAAATCAAAATTGCTGGATGCTGGGACGAAATCGGCACCCGGGGGAGCGGCAGCAACAGCTGTAGCTATTGGTGCTGGCGAACTCATCATAAACGGCATCGCTATCCCTGCTAACGCCGCAGCTACTGCCGCAACGAAGGCTACGTATCTCAACACTCTAACAGCATTAACCGGTGTCACCGCTACTGAAAGCGGGGGTATAATTACCCTAACCACTCCTCTTAGCAGTACCAATATCACCATTGGCGGCACCTCCCCCGCTACCATCGGTTTTGCATCAGGCACACCGGCCTTAACAAGCACCGTCACCAACCCACTTATTAACCCCGCTGATAAAACGACCTACAACTATTCCGCTTCCTCCCAGGTCTTTGACTCATTAGGCAACAGCCATATGGTCTCTGTGTACTGGAGACTGGTGAGCGATGCCACCAATACCTGGACCATGGGATACACCGT
>CAITZN010000293.1 GCA_903896915.1 uncultured bacterium | reverse complement strand
TGCAACCCGTATTCTATGCACCCGATGCCATAGACCGGGAGACCATCGAAATCCTGGTCAGCCAGCAGGCAGAAGGGCGCAGTAACTGGGTGCTGGGTTCCGGTGGTGCAGACACCGCCAAGGTGGTCGACACCATGCACCGGCGTGGGTACACCGGTCCCCTCTGGGAATATTTGGCACGCTAGATAGCTAATGGTTTCGGCAATAACCAAGGGCTCTGCATATTCCCACTATCCGGAACCCCGATTTTCAGGCCCAAGGACGCAGCCACCCTCCCGGTGGCAGCAGTCAAATACTCCTACAATCTCAACATTTTACCTGGACATAAAACCATAACATGTGGTATTCGTTGCTTGATTTAAAGATACTTGCTCCTGGTGAAATACTGGCGCACGTCGCAGTTACTGACGATTCACTATGGTTTTCCGGACATTTCCCCGATAACCCTATCCTGCCGGGCATCGCCCAGCTGAATATGGTCGCCGACATCATAGCGCTCTCAAGACAAGAGCGATTGTATATCAAACGGCTAAATAGGGTAAAATTCAAAAAGGTCGTCAGACCTGGCGAACAACTCGAAATACATACCGCGGCCACAGGCACCACTGGCCTTTACTCCTTTCGATTAACCCATGAAGAGCAGGATGTCTGCTCTGGCATGATAACCCTTGACGACCAACAGCCCCGACAAAATGCCAATGACCAACACTATTGATCAAACGATCAACCGCGTAGCCGAAATCATTATCAATGAACTTAAGCTGGAAGATGTGACACCGGAAACTTTCAACGCCGACCTCGACCTGGTGGATGAAGTAGGTATCGACAGCATGGATCTTGCCACTATTGCCCTGGTAATTCGGGATGAATTCGGGATCAGGATCGATGAAGACGATTACCCCAAGTTGACCACTATCCGGATCATCGGCGAATATATTGCCGAGAAGCAACGCGGCGGCGAGTAAATGACCGTTCAGGCAATGCCGGAAGCTGGCTACAAGTTTGCCGACATCCTATCGGTACCCGCCATCAGGGAACGCTGGGAGAAAGTGCGCCGCTACTTTTTTCTCCGCGAATCCACCTACGACATGACCAATCGCTGCAACATCCGCTGTGATGGTTGTTATTATTTTAACGGTGAAAAACAGTTCGCCACGGAAAACCTGGACGAATCAGCCTGGCAGCAACTCATAGAAGGGGAAAAAGCTCGAGGCATCACCTTTGCGGTGCTGGCCGGAGCCGAGCCTTCCTTGGTGCCACAACTGTGCCAAATTTGTGCTGAGACTATTCCCCACGGAGCGATAGCAACCAACGGCCTGAAAGCGATCCCCCAGAATATCGACTATCGTATTCATATCTCGGTCTGGGGTAACGATAGCACCAGCAAGGCGATCCGGAAAGCCGACGACATGTTGGTCCGGCAGATGGCCAATTATCGCAATGATCCCCGGGCCATCTTCGTGTACACCTTCACCCCGCACAATATTGCAGAGGCCAGGGATGTGGTAAACATGCTGGCGGACAACGGTCAGCAGACGACCTTCAATATGTTTTCCGCGCCTGTTGGCTATAACGGCCCCCTGCGCCACACGGCGCAAACCCTTGCCGAAACACGGGAGATGATGACCGAGTTGCTCACCGAGTATCCTCAGTCCGTCCTTTTTTCTCACTACAACATAGCCGCCCACACCCACGAGCAGGGGCTGCACGCGCTGTTTTCCTGCCCTTATCCACGGATGAACCCATCATCGGCTATTGGCCTTGGCCGGTCATTCCGGCAGTATCGGACCGACCTGCAATGGGACAGGGATGCC
>CAITZN010000292.1 GCA_903896915.1 uncultured bacterium | reverse complement strand
TCGATCACCGTCATCGGCAGGATAACGGTGTTGTCACCAAAGCTGGTGATAGACAGGCTGTTATGGAGCAGGACATTGGTATCAAGTACGAAAAATTTATCGGACATACGATTCCCGTTGGCTGAAAGAATGGGCCTCTTGATGAAGAGGCTTAAAGATCAAGAAAGGTGGTGTCGTGGTTAAGTGTTTCGCAACCCTCCTCGCCCACAACCACCATGTTTTCCAGGCGGATGCCGCCCCAGTCGGGCAGGTAGATGCCGGGTTCAACGGTCACAACCATACCGGCGCGCAATTGTTTACGGCTACTCGGTGAAAGGCGCGGTTCTTCATGGACTGCAATGCCGACCCCGTGGCCTAGGCCGTGGCCGAAATAATCGCCATAGCCGCCGTCGATGAGAACCTGGCGCGCCGCCTTGTCAACCGCAAAGCCGGTGACTCCGGCCTGGATAGCGTTGATTGCTGCAAGCTGCGCCCGGCGGACCAGACGGTGCCGGTCGAGATAGGTCTGGTCCGGTTTGCCGGCGACAAAGGTCCGGGTCATATCGGAGCAATAGCCCTGGTAGATCAGTCCCATGTCGATCAGAACCAGATCGCCCGCCTGCAACTCGCGATCTGTGGGTACGGCATGCGGCCGGGCAGCGTTGGTGCCAAAGGCGACGATGGTGTCGAAGCTGGGGCCCTCGGCCCCCATCTCCCGCATGGTCAGGTCGATGGCCAGGGCGATCTCCCGTTCGGTCATGCCCGGTTCGATGGTATTGTACACCGATTGAAAGACCTTTTCGTTCAAGCGGGTTGATTTGCGGAGCAGGTTCAGTTCTTTTTCACTTTTAATCAACCGCATCTTTTCGACCAGACCGCTCTGCGGCTTGAGCGCCAATCCCTCTTTTTCGGCCATGTGCGTGAGCCGCAGGAAGGTCGAGTGCAGGAAATAGTCGCTTTCGAAACCCAAGGTGTGCAGACCCATCCGGGAGGCTAGCTGCTCCAGCAGTTTGAGCAAACCCTTTTTGTAGAGTTCAATCTTGAAGTGGAAGGCCTCTGCCTCGGCCTGCAGGGTGAAGCGTGAGTCGGTCAGCAGGTAGGGGCGACCCTCGGCAGGGATGAGCAGAAAGCCCGAGCTTTCCTGGATGCCGTGGTCGGGTGCGGTATAGCCGCTGAGGTAACGGCGGTTATCCGGCTGGGAGACCAGCAGACCATCAATTTTTTGCCGTTGCAGCGTGGCCTGCAAGCGGACAATCCGGTCAAACTCGTCGTGCTGTGGCATGATCAGGCTCCGGTCCACTCTTTGAGCTGAGCTTTGAACTGTTCCAAGGCCTGGCCGTACTGGGTTTCCAGGTCCATCTCTAGCCGCGACCACTCTTCTTTGAACCGGGGTTCCGTGGTCGGGTCGATTTTCATGGTGTCAGCCTTCATTCCTTTGCGTGCCAGCAACTGCTCAATCTGGATGCGCATCTGTTCTTTCAACTGCTCGTACAACTGCTTGCGATGCTCGCCGTATTGGGAGGTGATGGTTTGCAGTTCCTTGCACAGCGCGGCAATGTCTTCCGTGTCTCTGTTCAGGTCGACGATGCCCTGGACTGCCAGTCCGATCCGCTTGGTGCCGTCTTCGTCCCGAGGCAAAAACAGATTGCGCATGAGAGAGGCCAGCATGCCTTTGCGGATGGCAGTCTGCTGCGCCTGGTCATACTCGCCCAGGGTCTCGGTGAGGGAGTTTTTCTGGCCGTTTAAGTATTCGGCGGTGCTTTGCATACCTTTTTTCAGGTTTTCTTCTTGCTGCATTTCGTCTGGGGTGGCCATGCCCATGCGGGCGGCGCGTTCCATGACCAGATCCATTGTTGATTTTATTCCAGCCATTGTGACGGATTCTCCTTAGGATTTTGGGGGATGATTGTTGTGACGTTCGAATATAAACATTGTGACAAAAAACTACAAGCCGTGGCCGTTGATCAGGCGGGCTGCAAAAAAACCGTCCAGGCCATCAGCCGGGCTCGGATGAAAGAAACCGGCAGCATCCACCAGGCGATGGGCAGATTCCGGCAATAGAGAGGCCGCGTTGTCGACTGAAAACAGCGGGAACTGTGCCGTAAACCGACGGATCACCTCTTCGTTTTCCTCAGGCTCCAGCGAGCAGGTTGCGTAAATCATGATGCCGCCGGGCTTAAGCAGAAAGGTTGCGGTCGCAAGGAGTTGCAGTTGGGTCTGCTGATACTGGGCCAGATCTGTGGGCTGTCGGTTCCAGCGGATATCGGGTTGCCTGCGGATCACACCGGTACCCGAGCAAGGAGCATCGATCAGGATGACGTCAAAGAGTAAGGGCCGAGTGGCGGCATAGCTTTGCAGATCGGTGCGTACCGGGGTAACCCGTTCGGTGTGGCCCAGTCGCTTCAGGTTTTCCCTGAGGAAGCCGTATCTTCTCGTGTCCGGTTCGATGGCGACGATGGTTCCGTCGGGGGGCAGGAGTTCGGCGAGATGCGAGGTCTTGCCGCCTAAACCGGCGCACCCATCGAGGACTCGGCATCGGATGGGTAGGGTGCCGACGAGCAGGGAGGCCAGTTGTGCTGCCTCGTCCTGAACCTGAAAGTGGCCCAGGTCGTAGCCGGGCAGCGAGGCGATGCCGCCGGGGAAGGTGTCGACGCTCAACCCAACGGGACTGAAAAAGCCCTTGCTGGCAGTGATACCTGATTTTTCCAGCAGGGTGTGCAGGGCGGAGCGATTGGTGCGGCGGCTGTTGATCCGCAGCGAGAGCGGCGGTTCAGCATTGTTGACCAGGCAAATCATCCGGGCCTTGTCCGGGCCGAACTGCGCCCGCCAGCGTTCGATCAACCAGGCCGGATGGTTGAGGATCGGGGTGTCGCCCTGGGCTAGTTGTTCTGGGGTCGGCAGCGAAGTTCGGTTGCGGGCCACGGTGCGTAGGAGGCCATTGGCAAAACCGATCAGCCAGGCGGGTTGGCCGGAATCCTTGAGGGTGTTGACCGTGGCGTTGACCGCCGCTGATTCTGGGATGCGGTTTAAGAAGAGCAGTTGATAGACGCCGATGCGCAGTGTCATCAGGGTACGCGGCTTCATCTTGGCCAAGGGGTGTTTGGAGAATTTCAGAATGATATAATTGAGATACTCCTTTTGTCGCAGTACTCCATAGACCAGGGTTTTGACCAGCCCTCGGTCGATATCGGCCAGCTTTTCCGCCGCACTGTGGAAGAGGAGATCGATCGAGTTATGGGTGGTGGCCCACAGGCACAGAACTTCGACGGCAGCGGCGCGGGGTGTGGTTGGCAATGGTGTCGAGGTCATGGTCGAATCAATGGTCCGAAGGAGTTGAAATGCTCGTTGTTGCCGAGCCGGGTGCTGTGAATTTTCAAGGCCGCCATGGTTTTGTTGATGGCGATGTCGTTAGAGGGAATGAGGAAATCGTGCCAGGGCTTGTCTTTGTAACTCGCGTAGGCTGAGGAGTGTTTCCAATATATTGTAATTGCTAAAAAACAAGGTGCTCGCTTCGCATTCTTGAACACCTACTCTGCCATGAACAAACTCAATTGAAAAGTATTTTCGCATGGAGAACTTCGGAAGAATGGGTTGGGGAAACTGTTAACCCTGGCAACAGTTGTTGTCGGGCGAGCGCATCATCCCAGCTTTCTCCTTGACAGCGAAAAGCCCGGTACTGTAAAAGGGGAGACGCACTCAAGCCGGAGTGGTGAAACTGGTAGACGCACTGGACTCAAAATCCAGCGGGGTTAAACCCATGTCGGTTCGATTCCGACCTCCGGTACCATTAGTAATTACGGGCACTTAGTATCTTTTCAGCCCGTTAATATCGTTACATTTTCACAAGCATCCGTGGCAGCCAAGGCAAGCAATTGTCTTGGCTGTACACATGTCAGCGCACCGCGTTTTCTCGAAATCCTAACCAATCAGGAGCAGAGATGCGCGTTCCAGCCTATTTTTTCCAAAGTCTTGAATC
>CAITZN010000291.1 GCA_903896915.1 uncultured bacterium | reverse complement strand
CTTTAGCGAAGGCAAATCAGAGTTGGATAACCAACTTACCTAACCTTGTAAGACGTAAGGTCCCATGCATAACCCTTTTGGTATTGGTAAAATACTTTCTTGCCATTAAAGAGCCTTGAGTTTACTGTTTTGAAATAACAGTTGGTGATATAAACTGCTTTATCTTTTATTTTTACAATTTTAGCCGCCTCCAGAAGTTCACCCGACTGCCAAGTGTAATCCCAGAGCCCACGGTCTTCTCACAGCCTAGCAGCATCCCACAGCCCGACATCATCTCACAACCTGCCACCGAATGGAAGCTCACCCATCTCGAGACGATCACTACCGAGTTGCCAGGCCTGGAGGCCCTCGATGAGCGGATTGGGCTGATCCTGCAGGGGAAAAATCGGGGCCGGGCCATCGTCAAAATCAGTGACTGATCCTTGCACCCGGCACCTGAACGACAACACGGAGGGGGCCAGGCTACGATCTGCTTGCCTGGTCCTGCTCTTTATTCCGCCCCCAACCTCAACGCTGCCCGATGACGATGCTTCTTGCCGATCACCAAAAAGTCGCCCTGATAATGCCGGACCAATCCCTCTCCTATGCCCAGTTGTTGGCCGCTGCCCACAGCTATGCCCGTCTGTTTGCAGAGGGCACCGAACGGGTTTTGATTTTTTCGGAAAACCGACCTGAATGGATCTATGCCTTGTATGCGGCCTGGTGCAACCAAAGCACGGTTGTACCGGTTGATTATCTGGCAACGACAGATGAAGTAGCCTTCATTGTCAACGACTGCCGCCCGCAGGTCTTTTTTTGTTCACAAGAGCGCAAGGCACTGCTCGAAGAGGTTCTGGCTGGCTTTGACTATACGCCGCAACTCCTCGTCTTTGAGGAATTGCAGTCCTCTCAGGATCCGGTGAGCAATCCGATTGAACTCATAGATTCCCAGGCCACAGCACTGCTCATCTATACCTCCGGCACCACCGGATCCCCCAAGGGCGTGATGCTTTCCTTTGAGAATCTGCTGGCCAATGTCGAGGCTGTGACCATTGGCACCCCGATCTACAGCCGCGAAGAACGGGTCCTCATGCTGCTGCCCCTGCACCATATCCTGCCCCTGCTCGGGACCATAGTAATGCCTTTTTGGATCGGGGCGACCGTGGCCATGTCACCCTCTTTGCTGGCGGAAGACATCGTCCGCACCCTGCAAAACAACCGTATCACCATCATCATTGGAGTGCCTCGGTTGTACCGGCTGATCATGAAGTCGATCCAGGACAAAATCACGTCCAGCACAATCGCCACCCTTCTATTCCGACTGGCCGAAAAAGCAGCCTCTCCCAAGCTCTCCCGCCTGCTGTTTGGCTCGGTCCATAAAAAATTTGGGGGCCATTTAAAATACCTGGTCTGTGGCGGCGCCGCCCTTGACCCGGTGGTGGGTACCCAGTTCACCACCCTTGGTTTCGAGATCCTCGAAGGGTACGGCATGACCGAGACCGCACCGATGATCGCCTTCACCCGCCCCGATCAGGTAAAAATAGGTTCAGCCGGTACGGCCATGAGCTGCACCACCATCGAAATCCGTGATGGCGAGATCGTGGTGGCCGGTAAAAATGTCATGCAGGGCTACTGGAACCGGCCTGAAGAGACCGCAGAGGTCCTCAAAGACGGCTGGCTCTCTACCGGTGATCTTGGCTACCTCGACGCAAAGGGGCGAATCTTTATCACCGGCCGGAAAAAAGAAATCATCGTCCTCTCCAATGGAAAGAACATCAACCCGGTACTGATCGAACAGGACTTGGAGGCCAGATACAGCGCCATCAGCGAGGCGGGGATCTTTCTCAAGGACGACATCCTCCAGGCTGTAATCCGCCCCAACCTTTCGGTTATCCGCGAACAAGGCATCGCCGGGATGGACGACTATTTCCGCTGGCAGGTCATTGACAGCTACAACCAATCGGTCTCGCCGTCAAAACGAATCCTGAACTTCACCCTCGTGGAAGACGAACTCCCAAAAACACGGTTGTCGAAAATCAAACGATTTCAGTTGCCGACTCTGGTCGAGACACGGCAAAAATGTAAGCGAGAGGCCGCACCACCTGAGGGCGAGGAATACCAGATCATCAAAACGTTTATTGAGACACAAACCTCCCGAAGCATTGGCGCCGACGACCATTTAGAAATCGACGCGGCTCTGGACTCCTTGGACAAAGTCAGCCTGCTGGTCTTTCTCCACAAAACCTTTGGGGTGGAAATCGCCGAAGACCAGCTGATGCTGCACCCAACCCTGCGCCAACTGAGTGCCTTCATAGAAGAGAATAAAGAAAAAATCGAGGTCGAACAGATCAACTGGAGCGACATCCTGCGAGAACG
>CAITZN010000290.1 GCA_903896915.1 uncultured bacterium | reverse complement strand
GAGCACGAAGATAGGTCGTATAGAATACGCAAACAATGGCTCCCTTTTTCTCGACGAAATTGGCGACATGAAACCGGTACTCCAAGCCAAATTGCTACGGGTATTACAGGAAAGAGAATTCGAGCCTGTGGGCGGTTTAAAAGCGATTCCAGTTGATGTTAGGGTCATTGCCGCCACCCATTGCAACCTGGAACAGATGGTGGATGAAGGCAGGTTTCGAGAGGATCTGTATTACCGACTCAGCGTCATACCGGTGTCTATACCTCCACTGCGCGAACGAATTGAAGACATCCCGCTCCTCATCGATTACTTCATAAAAACTCACGGAAAAAACAAAAAAAACCCCTTGTTAGGATTCCATCCGACCGCAATGCAGACCTTGGCCAATTTTTCTTGGCGAGGCAACGTCAGAGAACTGGAAAATCTTGTCCAACACATGACCATACTTCATGGCAATTCCCAGGTCTGTTACAATGATCTTCCTGAAAAATTCCGTAACGGTAGCGCTCCAGCTCCATCAGTAAAAGTTACATCGCATCAGGAACTAGGAGAGGTCAACGGGCCAGAACAACTACTGCTTTTCTCTTCAGCAATCCCAGTACCTGAAGACTTTTGGCCGGAGAGTGGTATCGACTTCAACACATTGGTCAACGATTTTGAAACTCAGTTGATTATCCAAGCGCTCAAGATGACGAAAGGTAACAAAAAAGAAGCGGCGCGACTGCTTAACCTGAAACGAACCACCTTGCTGGAAAAAATCAAAAAAAAGGAATTACTGAGTAGCTTGCTGGAAGACGATGAAGCAGAATAGTTCGATCAAGCCGCTTTTCTCACCAAATTGACTTCCATCTTTTCACGAACATCGACCGGCGAGGAAGGTGTAATGAGAATATCGCGAGCGCCGTATTTTACAGCCTTCAGCACCAGCGTTCTGGTCCAAGCCGGGCCAGCAGCTACCAAAGGAACGGATAGACCTGCGCTGCTGATTTTAATGGCCACACCAAATCCCTGCTCACTCACCTCCTGCATCACAAGAAAAATCATCTGAATCCGAGAAGTTAACACACTATTGACCGAATCTTTGAAGTGAAGGAGACGAGGAACATATCCCAACTGTTGCAAGGCAGTTGCGATACGGCTAGCCTCGTTGTCGTCATCAGTAAAAATAAGGACATCGGTAGACTCATGGGATTTTTCCTGTGAGCGAACATGGGCAGCCCCTGACGAAACTGCGGCCTTACCGGTTACCGCCTGTAGCGGTTCACCGCTCTTAGCCTCTTCGTCCTCAGCCAATTCATCCACCGGCTTGAGTAGATCTTCCAACTCCAGCACAGTGGCAGGGATAACCATCTGCACCCGCCCTAAATCCTTACCATTATACTGAATATGACCGGTGGAAAGGTAATAGGCCTGATTGGGAATGACTTCATCGGACTTGGGATCGACCTTCGCGGGTGAAACCTTTTCCATTGAGGTCTTCACAAATCCGAGCTTAACGTGGTACTGGTCCTCAAAGATAGTTGTATAGACACCGGCGATGATATTAGTAACCTCGCCGTAGGCATCGCTTGCGTCGTCGCCAAACTCTTCGTTGCGAGCCGTATCCTCCAGTTCGCCTTCCGGTAGCATAATGAGGGCTCCGCCTAGATACACGGCGGTTTTGACATCAACGAACAGAAAAGCCTCCTCACCATGGTCACTTCCACGGATATTGAGGCGGGCCATGATCTGTTTACCACCGGCCTGTTCAAAAAAACCCTCCTTTGAAAAGGCCGCGCTCTCCGTTGATACCACCTGCAGAGTTCCGCCGAGTAAGGCACTCACCTCCTCGCTCATCTTCACCATGCTTTTATTCAGCAATTCGTCGACAAGTTTTTTCTGTTTACCAATATCACGTTTAGGTTGAACGGGCTCGACGGGTCCTTCATCTTCGGACCTTTCAACAGATGCTTCCTTCTCAACAACCCCAGTCGGTTCGGATGTCTCCGTCGTTTCCGAAACCTTCGGCGCTATTACCTCTTCCACTGCCAGACCAAAAGGAACAGCAGGCAAAATAATATCGAGACTACCGAGAGAACGATTCTCCAACTGCATGGCAACGGTCATCACATAATACGAACCATCAGGAATCGGCTCTTCAGATTCGACCACCACCTTGTTTGGAGTAACGACCTCCTGCTCTGTACGAACAAAACGTACGTTTTGGGGATATTGCGCCTCAAAAGTGACGGTGGCAGCGCCGCAGATGATATTGGCAACTTCGCCGAAAGAATCCTCCAGCTCTTCTGAATACTGCTCACTTTTGCTAACGGTATCTAACTCTGATTCCGGTAGCATGATGAGTGTGCCACCAATATGAATGGCCGCCTTGACCGCAACCAAAAGGCAACCAATTCCCTGGAGCTCACCATCCATTCGGATTCGGGCAAGTACTCGTTTCTCGTTAAGTTCGGCAAATATCTCCTGCTTTCTGACCAGACGAAATTGAGGCTCACCCAAATCGAACGGTTTACCAATCAGAGCGGCGACCTCTTCTTGTATCCGGCTGCAGCTAGAAAGCAGTATTTTATCGAGGCGTTCCTTGGATTTCATCGCATAGACTGTAGTAAGCTGAAACAGAACCCTGGCCTGCCCTTAAATTGACAGATCAACGAGTAAGAAAAAACTGAGGACCATCCTGTCCATCCCTGCGAGCAGAGATAAAAACGAAACTAACTATTCGCAGCACGAGAGATTAACAACAGACAGGTGTCTTATTTGTTTCGGTAAACATTAGAAAAGAGTTTACCCCTTTCCTCAAGAAAGAATAAACCTGAGTTCAATTCCAAACCGCCCGAGCGGACTTAGAAATGGGACCATGACGCGGGTGGCCCCGGAAAGACCGCTGGTCCGGATGGATTCGCCAATGATCGTGGTGGGGATGGCCAGTTCTATTTTTTTCCCGAATACAGCCAAAGCTTCCTTGAGACCGCCGGCGACCATGTTGGCGATCTCACCGATAGCATCCTTGGCATCCTCGCCGAGTTCCGTTACTTCCATGCCAAGCATAGCCCCGGTGATACCCATCGCCACGTTAGAAGGGCACTGGATGGCCAGGACACCTTTGATATCACCAGCCAGGCCTATGAGACTGAACAGATTCGATTCAATTGCCACAGCCTCGCGATCCGAATGTGTTTCGGGTTCAATCTCAATAAAAATCATGGAGGCGAAGACCTCCAAGGTTGCATCGATTAAAGATTTTTCCAGTTCCAAGAACGGCTCTCCCGTGTTTGAGGTTATTGCCTACACCCGTTCAGAGCTCAACGTTCAAGCTCCACCTCGACATAAAATATACCGGAAGGCGTCTGGAAAGGCAGAATAACCTGATCCACCTCGGCCTGGGAGGTGAAGGAGTATTGATCGCCGGAAATTGTTGACGGCAGGGAGAGCATAATATCTTTGCCCCGATCCGAGAGAATCGTTTTCAAATTCCCTCCGAGCATGTTAGCGATTTCGCCAATAGCGTCCTGGACATCGGCATTGATATCATCGACCTCCATCCCGAGAAAGCTGCCTGTGACATCCAGGGCCACCTGCTTGGGAAAATGAACCGCCAGCACCCCTTTATGGACGCCGGCCAAGCCGACCATGCCGGTGATGGAATTTTCCAAAGGCCCGAGCGTCGTTAGCGGATCTCCCGCCACCGAGATCTCCATCATCACCATGCCAGTGAATATTTCTATGGTTGACTCAATGATTTTGTCATTGATTTCGAAAATATTATCCACACCATTCCCTCACTATTGTTCCCTGATAACCAACGCTAAGCTCAACCGAATGAAAGAGCATCCCATTTGACAAGTCTTCCGTTCTACATGATCGGGCCCAAAACTTCGTTAACCTTGTCCGGGGTGAAAGGTTTCTTCAGAGCACCAATAGCCCCAAGACTTTTGGCTTCTCCGATAATATCATCACCGGTTTCAGTAGAAATCATAAAAACCGGAATATCCTTAATAGCGGGACGATTAGCTTTTTCCCGAAGAAATTCGATCCCGTTCATATTGGGCATATTGATGTCGCTCAAAACGATATCGATAGATTCTTTTTCGAGCATGGCCAAGGCTTCCAGGCCGTCACCTGCCTCGTAAATCTCACCGAAATCAAGTCCCGCCTGACGCAGCGAACGGCTGACGATCTTACGCATTGTGCTGGAATCGTCAACCAACAGTACATTCTTTGCCATTATCTCATCCTCTCTGTTCGTTAGTATATTGTTCTCAAATATTGAAGGTGGCCCCTGCCCCAACAATTTTTTTCTTATCGGCTATTCTATCAATACACAAACAAGGAAAGCAAGTTCTCTTCAACGAATGCGCGCTTTTCCCTGATGAACCTCAGTGCTGTTGCGGCACTCTCAAGGTTATCCTTGTCCCTTTGTTCAAACGTGACAGCATCTCAATCTTTCCATGCATTTGTTTTATGCTGCTGCCAACGGCCGAAAGACCGGTATCCCGACTCTGCTCCCCCTTGGCCTCTCCGTCAGTGGCAATTCGGGCGTGAAAAAGAAGTTGCATGAGTTCCTTGCTAGAGCGCTGAGCTACGTTTCCAGGATTGGCAAGATGCTGCTCCACAACCAGAGTGGCAATTTTTTCCCTGTCAATCCCCCGACCATCATCTTCAACGCTCACCCATATTTCATTTCCCTGTTGCAGAGCCAGCAACATCAACTTGCCGCTTTTTTTCTTACCTGCTTTCTCCCGTTCCTCGACGGATTCCAAACCATGTTCAACCCCATTACGGAGGAGGTGAAGTATCGGGTCGGCAAGAAGGGCCATATACCGCTGGTCCAGCAAGGTATCAATCCCTTCGATGACAAAATATACTCGTTTATTGCAGTGCACGGCCAAGTCATGAACGATTCTTCTTAACCGGGAAGTGAAGGCCGAGATAGTCTCCTGTTGGCAAGAATTCGCCTCCTCCTGCAACTCAGCAAGAAGTGATGCAGAGTCCCCGACGAGTGGGTACTCTTTGGCCAATCGATCAATCAATTCAATTATTCGTGCAAGTTTCCTGCCATCAACGCACACCTCGTTGGAAAAGCCATTACCAGAGGACAATTGGGCCAAAGGTTGACAAACGCTGTCGAGCTCAGCCTCAGCCTGAATGGCCAACGTTCGTTTACTATGCTGCTCCTGCAAAATATGCTGCACCTGGTCCTGGGTTACTTCTCCCATATCCACCAACATCTCACCCAGACGCCGAGGTGTTGCTTCCTGCGAGGTCTTCTGAGCCTCCAGGGCATATTCTATCACCTGGGGATCGACAAGGCCGGCCTCGACCAACAGCGTGCCGATCGGTTGCCGGATTAATCCCTGCAGGGCAGCTAGATGATGCTCCAGTCCGGTTACGGTGGCATCTTCAAAACGGGTAAACCGAATCATGGTATCGCGAACCGCATCGACACTTCGTAAAAAAATCCTTTCAGGGTATTCAGTTTGAAAAAATTCACCCTGGATATAACGTTTCAAGGTTGACTCAAGAGCCAGACACAACCGTTCTAAATCTTTCAGCTCAAAAAAAATGAAATTTTGCTGTAGGCGGTTCAACAATCGGCATAATTCGGCCACCCGATGATGATCGATAGCAATAAAATCCCAGAGAACAAACTCCTGCTCCGCTGCTGCAAGCAGATTCTCGGTTTCCAATAAGAAAGCATCCCGCATCTCCTGAGGCACAGCGGCCTCCGAATTTTCGGCACAATAACCGCCTTCACTGTCTTTCATGGACTGAAAAATCGCCGTGGTCAACGCACTGGCTGAGGAAGCTAACCGCTCATCACTCTTTTCGGACAGCACGACAGGGAGGCCTTGTTCCATAAATCGGCAAGACTCGGCCAGTAAAGAAATATGCATGGGAGTTAACGACAGTACGCCGGACCGTACCCGATCGAGCAGATACTCCATGGCTTCGGCCGGGCCCACCAAGTGTTCGAGATGGAGAAAACCACCCGTGCCTTTTATGGAATGAAACAAACGAAAGCAATTTCCCGTCATTTTCGGCAGGATATCCTCTCTATCTGGCTGTTCTATCAAAGCGTTTACAAAAGGGATCGTCCGCTGCACCATCTCAAGACTTTCCAGAATGAAG
>CAITZN010000289.1 GCA_903896915.1 uncultured bacterium | reverse complement strand
GCTAAGATTGTAGTCAACAGGAAAGCAATCTTCAACCAAGGGGGGAAGGCCCATGAGGATCCAGACGAGGACATCCAGTAATTGAGACGCTGATAGTAAAATGAGTTTTTGTCTCTTTTCCAACGGGAAAGATGCGCATCGATATGACTCAGTAAATCATGCTGCTTCCCTTTCTTGCAGGCAAAATAAATGGAGAAAGGGCTAAACATGATCGTACTGGCAACGAGGCCATATTCATCCGTATGCCGCAAACCAAAATGTTGAGGAGCCACACCAGCATCTACCTCACCTTTCTGCACTGCAGCAAAAACGTCACCATGACTGGGAAATTCCACGATTTCGCAGAGGACGTCCAACTGCTCCGTAGTTTTGATAAAATTACTGCCGCTGATATCCTTACGCATGATACCGATGCGCTGCCCGGCGAGATCGGAAATGTTTTTTGATTTCCCTTCCGGACGGACAAAAACCTGCCCCCAGAGTTCGGCCACCGACTCGTAGGTGTAATCCATGATCTGGCCACGTTCCGGGGAATAGGCGACCGAAAGCATCAGGTCGATATCCTCTGACTGCAGCCGCTCAAGCCCTTCAGCCCAACTCCCCGGCACAAATTCAACTTTCCAATCCTCGTCCCTGACAATCTCTCGGAGCAGGTCGGGGTTCAATCCCTGAGCAACTCCATTTTCATCGAAATAATTAAAAGGCAAAAAGGGAAACACTCCCACGCGGATGGTACCCTTCGGCCCTTTTGGGTCGGAGTGAGCAAAGAACGGCTGCAAAACCATCAACAAGACTAGGATGAACAGGGTGAAAAATCGAACAGCCCAAACCGATCTTAAACCATGCAGTCTCGAGAAAATACTGAACGATGATTGATCTCCTAATGAGGGTGTTGCTTTAAGTTGCTTCATAATTCTATTTGCCTCACACTAAAAAGGGCCGATTTAACCGATTCGTGAGCTAACCCATTTCAGGTTTTTGAAAGTTCGGGGCTGAACAAAACAGCTTCGGTAATACCGATATCCTACACCAGGGGTGTCCAAGTGATTTCAGGATGCCGTTGTTTCACTTTTATAAACAATACCCATTATATCAGCGCCTTCGCTATCGAGCCATTCTGAAAAAAGGCAGACACAACTGGGGCAAAGTTGAGTTCCTGAGGCATCGTTAATAATATTTAACGCCTTGATGTGAGACGTACTTTTCCTGTACGGCCTTTCACTGGTCAACGCGTCGTAGGTATCAGCAACTGCGGTCATGCGAGCCCACAAAGGGATGGAAAGGCCTTTCAATCCTTGTGGGTAGCCATTACCGTCCATGCGTTCGTGGTGGGAAATTACAACCGGAAGGATATCTACAATGCTGGGGATGGTATTAATGATGGTGGCACCGATCAGGGGGTGCTGTTGGATGTGTTCGAATTCGTCATAGCTGAGACGTCCGATTTTCAACAATACATCGTCTCTGATACCTATTTTTCCGATATCATGAAGCCGTCCCGCGATCTGGGCACGTTCGATGTCATAAGGGGTGCCGCCAGAATGTTTCACCATGCCAGCCAAAATCATGGACACCCGTTCTGAATGACCTCGTGTATATTTGTCTCGGGCCTCCAGTGCTTTAACTAGACTGGTTATGCCTGCAATTAATAATTTTTGTTCGCCAGCCAACCGCTCTTTTTCTTTCAACAAAAGTTGAAACTCATAAGAAACGATCTTGTTCAAGGTCATCATGAGCTGTTCAATATTAAAAGGCTTGATGATGAACGCGGCAGCACCGTACTGCATCATCTGCCTCATATTGGCAGCATCGTTTTCCG
>CAITZN010000288.1 GCA_903896915.1 uncultured bacterium | reverse complement strand
CCACCTGAATCTTTGTTGCAAATTACACACCCAAAAAAAATGGGATTGTAAATTGGGGTGTCATGGAAAAGGCAGGGCGAACCAGCCGTGTTATTTCAGTAACTGGAGGAGGCTGAGGATATTTTCGCCCATTGTGTCAAATTCACGTCGCAGGGTAAAAACCATTGTGTTGAGCGTCAGGCCAATGACCAGGAAAGAAATACCGATATTGAGAGGGAAGGAGAGCATGAAAACGTTGAGTTGAGGAAAGACGCGGGCAAGGATGCCGAGTACCAGGTTGGCGATGAGCAACAGGGCCAATACCGGAGCACTGAATTTGACGCCGAGAACAAACATCTGGCCGCCCAGATGCATGAGCTGCTGGACCGCCCCATGAGAAAAATCCAGAAATCCAGGGGGGAGAATGATGTAGGATTCAATAATGATTTTGAAGAAAAAATGATGGATGTCAAAGGAAAGAAAGGCAAGCAGGGCGAGGATGTTAATGAAATGACTCAGTAACGAGAGTTGCTGCGTGGTTTGTGGGTCAAAGATATTGGCAGCGGCAAAGCCCATCTGGTAACCGATCACCGTGCCGCCAAACGTCACTGCAGCAAAGATCAGTTGGGCGACAAGGCCGATCAGAACGCCCAGCAGGACCTCATTGACAATCAGCAGACCGAATTCGGTTACCGTAAAGGCGACTTTGGGGGCGTAGGGGGCCATGCTCGGGAAAAGCAGGAGCGCTGTGGCCACTGCCAGGCCGATTTTGATCCGGCCTGAAATCTGGTTACCCGCGAAGACTGGTATGGCCGCTATCAGGGCGATGACCCTGGCGAGACAGAGAAGAAAAGTCTGGAACTGCTGGAGCGGGACGAGTTGCAGATCCATCGTGCGTTTTCTTAGTGCCCGATCGTGGCGATTTGCGTGATAATACCTGTGGTAAAGGTGATCAGCATTTCGATGATCCAGGGTCCGAAAATAAGCAGAGTCAGGAATACGGCGACGATTTTAGGAATAAAGGTCATTGTTTGCTCGTTGATCTGGGTTGCGGCCTGGAAAATACTGATGAGGAGGCCGATCACCATGGCGGCGAGCAGCATGGGGGCAGAGGTGAGGAGGATGGTTTCAACGGCCTTCTTGCCGATATGGATAACGGCCTCTGGGGTCATGATGTTCCTCGGGTGTGGAAGGAAGGTTGCATGTTTCAGCCGAAACTTTTCATCAGGGAGCCGACAACCAACTGCCAACCGTCAACAAGGACAAAAAGCAGCAGTTTGAAGGGCAGGGAGATGACAACGGGTGGCAGCATCATCATGCCCATGGCCATCAGAACCGAGGAAACCAGCATGTCGATGACCAGAAAGGGGACGTAGATCATAAAACCCATCTGAAAGGAGCGCTTTAATTCCGATAGCATAAAGGCCGGGATGAGGATCATCGACGAGACCTCTTTCTTATCGGCGGGCTGTTCCTCTTTGGTGATATCAATGAAAAGCTGCAATTCGCTCTCCTGAACTTGTGAGAACATGAATTCGCGCATCACTCCCAACGATCGTTCTAGGGCCTGCTGCTGGGTGATTTTTTCCTGGATATAGGGCTGCAGGGCCTGCGTGTTGATGGTGTTGATGGTCGGAGCCATGATAAAAAAGGTCAGGAACAGGGCCAGTCCCAGCAAGACTTGATTGGGAGGGGTATTCTGGGTGCCCATGGCCTGGCGGACAAAACCCAGAACAATGATGATCCGGGTGAAGGCGGTTGTCATCAACAGGATGGCCGGGGCTACCGACAGGATGGTAAGGACAAACAGCACTTGCAGGGCTGTCGACACCTCGGCGGGATTGGCAGCATCCTTGACCCCTAGGGAGAGCGTGGGCAGGTTAATGGCTACAGCTATCTCAGGGGCGAGCAGCAGCAACAGGCTGGCAAACAGGGCTAGACGTTTCATTGGCGCTCCGCCAATAGCGAGTCAAAATCCGGTTTATCCTTCGCGTCCTGGGAAAGATCGGCAATGAGCTGGATTCTGTCTGCACTGATGCCGAGCAGATATTCCTTGCCCCGCACCTCCACTAGAGCCAGGGACGATTTTGGCATGAGTGGTCGCATTTCGATGATTTTGATGGCGTTGCCCCCCATCTTTCCAAGAAATAGACGTTTTTTTGCCAGCCCGTATATGGCGAGGATGAGGCCGGTCACCACCAGCAGGGCCCAACCCATCTGGAGCAAGGCTCCGCCCATGGACGGTAGTTCAGCAGCCAGTGCAATTGCCGGAGTCAGCAGCATGAGGAAAAGCGCAACAAAGTGCATGGGTCAGCCCAGCTTCTCAACCCGGTCGGATTGGCTGATGACTTCGGTCAACTTGATCCCGAACTTATCCCCCACCTTGACCGCTTCACCTCTGGCGATGAGACGGGAGTTGACGTAAAGATCGAGGGGTTCTCCCGCCAGTTTGTCAAGCTCGACTACGTAGCCCTCGCTCATTTGAAGGAGATCTTTGAGCAGTATCCTGGCCCGGCCGACTTCCACCGAAACCTGCAGCGGTACGTCGAACAGGAATTCCATATCCCTGGCTAGGCCGTCGTGGCCGTTGGCACTGGCAGTCTGCTGCGGATTTTCTTTGAGTAATTCTGCGGTTTCCTCGGGGTTCAGGGTGTTGGACCTCTGCTGCCCCAAAGTATCAGGTGCTGCCATGGATTCCTCCTAATCTGTTGCTGTAGCGGCCGGTGACATGAAAGGCCTTCTTACCGTTTCTCTCTCCCGGAATAGCGAGAAAAAGCGGTTGTTCCTCAACCATGATGGTTAGCGGTTGATCCGGATTGTACTGCAGGTCAATGATATCGCCTGGACGCAGATTAAGAATCTTTCGGATCGTCATGGTGATCAGGCCTGAACTGGCAGTGACACTGCTTTCCATTTCCATGGCTTCTCGAGCAAGTCGATTTGACCAGGTGTTGGTTTCAGCAGGGGTAAAGGTGACCAGTTCCTTGAATT
>CAITZN010000287.1 GCA_903896915.1 uncultured bacterium | reverse complement strand
GTGCTCTCACCTTTCCCGCTTCCGGGAGAAGGAGTTTCACCGTTTGGGGCAAGTTGAACGTCGCCCTGTTGCTCCTGTTCCCCGACTGGCTGAGAAGCTCCGGAATCCTCTGGAAGAGTCGCCGCTGGCTCGGAGACCGAATTACGAAAATTAATACGCCGCTGCGGCACGACAACCGGTACAGAACGCGTTTTTGCCCCTTCTGCCTCCCTCACCGGCTGCATTTTTTCTACAGCAGGCGATGCCCCCTGCTGCGCCCCGGGCCCGCCTTCGGTTTCCTTTATATTGAGAATCTCCTCACGGCCATCAACCTGCAGCCCGACCTTCCCTCTTCCTATCCTGGTAATCTTCGCGCCTTGCAGTTCACTGCCGACGCGGTAGATATCCTCCATTGTCGTCTTTTCATTCCGGATTATAGCCCGTGCGTCTTCCTTGCTTCCAGAGACCGTACCCAGCAGCACCAACTGCATCTTGGTTTCCGCCAATTCTTCCAGTCCCGCTGGCGGTTGCTCACCGGAGGCTCGTTCTCCCAACTCCAAAGCCGCCTTGAAAATATTTCGGGTGAGAATAATCTGATAATCGGTTTGTACAGATTCAGGTTCTGCTGTTTTCTGCAAAGGAGGAATGGCAGTCTCAGACTTCACGACAGGACTCTTGGCCTGAAGCCGTTCTTCGACTCGTCCGTACCAGAGGCTTACCCCTGCATAGACGAGGAGAGCTATGAATGCAAGTCGCCCGTAAACCTTTGCCACTATGTTAATGCAACTCCTATTTTAGTGATTGAAAAAGCAAAGAAAATTCCTCGAAATGAATACCTGGGTTATACAGATCGCCAGATACTCGAAACGGCACCGTTTTTTCCTTGATCTGGGTGCGTATGACCTTTAACAGCGAGGCATTGTCCACACCTTTAAAGAAGGCTGGTTGAGGCTGCAGAGTCCCCCTAATATCGAGTTGACTTGCCACTAGATCGCGAAAGATTGTCATATTCCCGGAGAATTTCCCTGTGAACAACTCTGAGTCAACCAGGCCCTGCTCAAGTTGCAGAGCCTTTCCCCGACCACGGAGAATGACCTCGGCTCGAGAAAAAGGGAGAACTGTATGGTCAAGGATGGGCCGCTTCAGTCCCAAACGTCCTTGAGCAACACTCAACTTTGTCTCCATCTCGGGAATCCCCTCCGACAATGATGGTATTCTGATTTCAAATGTTGCAGATACCGTACCCTGCACTTCTCTCTCCAATTGTCGAGCCAGTATCGCACAGTCAGCCAATTGCACCCCCTTAACCGACCCTTCAATTCGTACCCCCTTGCCCCATCCAGTCATCTGTACGACTCCTGCGACTACCCCTTTGCCCAGGCCCATCTGATAGGCAGCTTGCAGATGTTTCGTCTGCATCATCCCGGCAATGTCTGGTTGCAGTATCACCGAGTCCACACGCACCAGAGGCTTCTTGGTGTCCCGAGCATCATAACCCTCGATGCCCTTCAAGGTGATGCCCTCGGTTATCTGCAGGGTCATGGACTGCACCTGCCAGTTCAGCAGGGGGTAGGCGTTATTGATAGACTGAACCACGTAACGATGGCAGGCTTCTTTGGGAAAGAGCAGCCACAGAAGTAACACCAAAAGTGCCAGAGTATAGAACAAGTAACCGAAAGGGCCGCCCAGCCATCTGCACATCCTTTTCAGCATGAACAATCCGCACCCTTATTGGAGCGTCGCACCGACTACCTGATCGACACTCACCATGTTCAGTGTCACATCGAGCGTTGCAGACTCCTTGGAATTTTGCTGGATAGTGATCTTGTCAATACCAACGAGATTCTCGGTCGACTCCGTCTTTTTCAAAAAATCGACCAACTGCTTCAGGCTGATGGCTTGCAATTTCATCTCAACCCGACTTTGCTTGAACAGTTCGTTCTTGGGAGACTCGGAAGGTTTCATGTAGGCGATTTGTTCCTTGACCTGGCTGTCAGCGGCATTCTTTTCCAAAAAAGAAAACAGACTGAAGCTGGCTTCCCGTTGAGCCAGAAGCGAAGTCAGAGATCCGCTCTGCTTACTGATTTCCCGATACCGCCCCTGCATGACTCGCATCTCGACCACCTCTTTTTCACGCAAAGCCAGTCCCTTAACCAGCCGAGCCCGCTTGTCCGCCAATGGGAAGACAAGGAACTGCAACACGACAAAAAGCAGCAGACTGATTCCACCAAGCCCCACCGCAATTTTTTCCCGTTTATTCAGCTGCATCATGACCCTCCAAGCTGCAGTTGAATTTCAAAACGAACAATACCGCTCTTTTTCTCTTTATCGGCCGTGGCCGAAACAATCTGTACCCCCTTATATCTGGGGGAAACGGAGAGAGCATTCTTGATTGTATCCACTGAATTGTAAGTATCAGTTGTTCCTTTGACGAGAATCGATTCCCGGTCAATAGCCAGGCGGTTGACCTGCACGACCACGGCTGCAGGGATACGAGCCGAAATATCTGCGAGCAAACTGAGCACCCGCTTGTCGGTGGCAAAAAGCGGCGTCGGTGCTTCCGGCCCCTGAACGGTTTTCAACGCGGCCTTCATCTCGGCGTACGGCTCATGCACTTTGGTAATTTTGGGAAAAGTCTGCTTATAGATCGCGCTCATCTCTTCCCTGGCAGCCTTATCGCGATGCTGCAACAGACGGTAGTTATTCCACATGAAACCTAAAAAACATACTGCAAGGACTGCCATGGCAGTTATTGTCCCCATCATCTGTTTTCTGGTGGAGAAAACCACCCGCTTTTTGGTGAAGGAATTTCCGCGAAAATTAACTGCTGCCTTTGGGCCGAAACCTAGCAGAGCGAGTGATGCAGCCTGGTCAAAACGATGACTTTTCCACTGCGGGCAGACTGCTTCGGAGCAATCGATTATGCCTGCGGAATGCAAATCCAACTTCTCAACCGGCAGATTCAGGGCCAAAGCCATCTTTTCAGCCATGTCGTCCAGCTCTGCCAAGCAACCGGTGAGGAGAACCTTTTCCGGCCGACGATCTGACGCCTTCTCCAGATGGAAATAATCAAGGCTCCGCTCAATCGAACCACTGATAATTCGAACAAATTGTTCGATAGCAGCCATATCGGTCGCCACCACCTGACCGTTTTCGAAAAGAAAGGGAGGCTGAAGAATCATCTGCTCCGGATAGGATATTCGCCGATAAAAAAGGGGATGCGCTCCTTGAATGAGGACAATAGTGATGGAGTGCTGATCCGTAGACGACAGCAGCAGCGTTTTGCCTTCCCTGTTCTGGCTGACAACTTGAGCGGCAAGGGCAACGCTCCCCGGAACTAGAATATCCGGATCGATTACCCCCTGCAGACCTTCGAGCAGTTCTCCCAGAAAAGTTTTATCAGCAGCAAAGGCGACGATAGAACTGCCCAAATCGGTCGTTTCACTAACGAGAAAATCGGTAACCAAGGTATCGACAGGGACAATCAACTGCTCCTCTATCTCAAAAGGAAGAGCTTGAGCAATTTTCTTTTTGTCCTGGAAAGGCAAAGTGAGATTACGGACACTGAGCAGGGAAAGCGGTAGGCCGAAGACGCACGCACCTTCCTTCCAATCGAGCTGTTCGCAGAGCAGGCAAGCTTGCTGAGCAACATCAAGATGGTCGGCCAAGGGCAGGCAGAGACATGCTGTCACAATCGCTGATTTTCCCGACTGGTCGAGCACCACCCCGGTAATATGGGCGTCGCCAATCTCTATCCCCAACGCTTTTTTGCCCATGAAAACAGCCTTCCCCGCGCCTTCCGGTGCTTTTATTCGATCTTCCAGGACAACAGTGTCTGCTCTTGATTATCGGCTCTAAACAGAACCCCTGTGCCGATGCGACGGTATTGTTGAATGGTAGCAGTTGCCCTGACCCTGAAATACTTGCCGGTGACCGTCAGTACATCATCACCCAGACTAATCGTACTGGGAAACCCACTTACCTTCCGATACCAACCGACAGTGGCCAAGACCTCTTTGTGTTGTTCATCTTCACGGTAGTCTATCAATTCCTGTGCCAGTTTCGGAATCATTTCAGACGACAGTGCTTGCAACACTGCGAGCGGAGCCGTATTCAAATTAATTTTTCCATCCTCTCCTGCGGTAGTAATGTAATTTATGATGCCTTCATGGTCCTGGTCACCGTAAACGATTCTGGGGGTCATGCCCTTGATCAGCAGCAACTCCTCAAGAGAGGTCATCTTGTCATTTCGGCAAGAATAAGGAGGTGTTAATGATCGGTAGTACGACTCCTCGGCTCCCTGCCGGAGCTCGGTGTTGTCCTTATCGACCCAGTCGCTGATCGCATCAAGCAGGGCCTCGGCCTCCTCGTCGCTGGCAACCGCAAACTTTCCGGATCGAAGAAAACGCAGCCATATCTCGCGGTACTTCTTCAGGGCGGGCTGCCCCAGTGCATTCACCTGCAATCTTCCGGAAAGGTCAGTCACTGTAACCCTGAGATCTACATCTCCGGCGAAGTTCTTAATTTTCTCCTGATCGAAGGCGGCCCAGCTGCTCTGAGGAGAATTAAAGGTATTTTCTTCCCTCTGATCAGCCAGCAATGCGGCACGCGCCAGATTCAAACCAGCCAGGACCATGCTATCGAGCCGGACCTGCTCACGCTGTGCAGCTGCCAAAGACACCTGCCGGTCAATCGTGATCATGAGCTGCACAGTCACAGCCACTAAAAAACTGATAGCCAGCAGGGTCAGGACCAGTGCGAGCCCCTTCTGATTGCCAACCACCGAATCAGTTCTCACCTTTGCCCTCCGCCACGACGAGACCAGCCGGGATCAGCACCCCGGTGCTGAAGGTCTGTGCTGTCTCTTTCTTCGGATCGAGCCAGATTTCCATGGTACAACGAACGGCGGCTGGCAAGGGCTGCGCTTCTTGTTGCCCGGCAACTTCCTTAGCCCCACCCCAGGTGTCAAATTCTTGACCCTGCTGATTAAAATATGTAAACCGGAGCGAACGCAGATTATCGGCAAGGAGGAAAGAGGGGTCTTCGGTTCCCGGTCTGCTGTAATCGACACCGGGCAAAAGCAGGGCATCCGAACGTAGCAGCCTCAATCTGCGCGTATCTTCGCTATCGGCCTGCAGCTGATACCTGATGATTGCCACACCCGGCTTTTGCTTTTCCGGATTCAAAACCAGATGGGACAGGGAGGCAAACGCTAAGGAATCGGTCCGCTGGTTGTCCATCTCACTTTTCTTGCCGGAAAACGGTATCTCCTTGGTCAGAACAGCAGCTGCCAGATCTTCGGTAATCCGACGGAGCGTTGTCTGTACCTGGTGGTACATTTCTTCCTGGCTCTCGGTGGCCTCAATCACCTTCAGCGTTCCGGAGAGTGAAAGAGAAAGCATCGCGACGACCACTCCCAAAACAGTTATCGCCAACAGCACTTCGAGCAATGTAAAGCCCTTTTCCCGCACGATTACTTCACCGCTACTATCTTCCTGCAGACAATTGTCCGAACGACGTGGGAAAGATTGGCGTCCTGTTCGAGCCGGACCGTCAACTCAACACCCTTGAGCATATCACCGGAACCCTTAATGCCCGTACTGTCCTCACTCAAATCTGTCACCTCGATCTTCCAGGAAAACCCGGGGAAATCCTCGCCGAAATCACCTGTACGGCTGGTCAGTTCGTTATAATCATACAGGCTCAGTTCTGTTATTCTCCGCTGTGCCAACAGGGCAGCCACGGTATCAAATTTCGAGCTGGTAGCGATGGCCACACTCTGGGACTGCGCCCCGATCAGGGTGACAAAGGCAATGGCTATCACCGCAACGGCAACCATCACTTCAAGCAAGGTGAAGCCGGCCATATCACAAACGGCCTGAGAGCCGCGACGGCTACTGAAAAGAAGCATCTTTATCCGGAGTAACATAGCTGCCAACGACCTGAACCTTGCCGAG
>CAITZN010000286.1 GCA_903896915.1 uncultured bacterium | reverse complement strand
TCGGTCAGGTCGAGTTCCTGATGGGTGCGGGTAATGAGGTCGGTACAACCGGAGGCCATGAGTCTGCGGACGATGGCTGACCCTACCATCCCTCGATGACCGGCTATATATATTTTAGGTTGAGGTGACATGGTTATTAAGACCTGGGTTTCGGTAGGCGTAACGAAATGCTTATCCTTGATATGTAGCCTTGAGCTTGTTGCGGGGATACTCTTGTAAACGTCTCACACCGAATAGTCAGGAACATACTCCGGGACGAGTCTCTGTAAACCCTCTTTGATCCCTCGGCTGTCAAGCTCCTTGGCTTTGTGGGCCAGGATTTCCAAATGATCGTGCAGGTCCTGGCAGGGAATTGCGGTATCTCCTCGCAGAACCATAATTTTTTCATGATGGGTGTCAATGATACCCTCACCCTCGGTTATCAGTTCTTCGTACAGTTTTTCGCCCGCGCGCAGGCCGACATATTGAATCTCAATCTCGTTGTCCGGTTCTCGTCCGGTCAACTTAATCAGTTCGCGGGCCATTTGGGCGATTTTGATAGGTTCACCCATTTTGAGGATGAAGATCTCACCTCCCTCGCCCATGGATCCGGTTTGCAGAATAAGTTGGGCGGCCTCCTCAGCAGACATGAAATAGCGGGTGACCTCCGGATGGGTGACCGTCACCGGTCCACCTCGTTCGATCTGTCGCTTGAAGAGCGGAATGACGGAACCGGATGATCCCAGAACATTACCGAAACGCACCCCCATAAACCGGGTGGCATGGTTGTTCGATTGCGGGAGGCTCTGCTGGGTGGAGGGGGCGGCGGCCATGGCACGCTGTATCCTTCTCCATGCGGGGCTGAAGTTCCCATCCCAGTACGGGGCGCTGTAAGAGAGCATCAGTAGTTCGGTCACCCGTTTGGATGCTCCCATGACATTGGTAGGGCGGACCGCCTTGTCAGTGGAAACCAACACGAATCGGTCCACTTTGTGGATAATTGAAGCCTCCATGAGCAGTTGTGTGCCGAAAATATTATTGTACACAGCCTGCCAAGGGTTGCGTTCGATCAATGGAACATGTTTGTAGGCGGCCGTATGAAATACCACAGAAGGCCTATGTTGCCGAAAAACAGATTTAAGCAATCGCAGATCCTGCACCTTGCCGAGAACCGTGACGGTTTTGATATTGTCGTATTCGTGGCGCAGTTCCATCTGCACGTTGTAGAGATTTTCCTCGCTGCTGTCGAAGAGGATGATCAGGCCGGGGGCGAATCTGAGAATCTGTCGGCACAGTTCGGAACCGATCGAACCACCGGCACCCGTAATCAACACTGTTTTACCGGTGAGATACCCCCCGATTTTATCCTGTTCCAGCCGGACTTCCTCCCGTCCCAGTAGATCTTTGTAGGAGATGTCGCGGATGGTTTTGATTGAGACCTTACCGTTGATCAGTTCACCTATATTAGGAAGAACCTTAAAGGGGAGCTGGGTGCGCTGGCAGAGCGTCACAAACCGTCGCATTTGCGACTTGTTGACCACCACAGTTGCAATAAGAATCTCCTGAGCCCCGATCCGGCGAACGTGTTCTTGGAGATCGTCAATCAATCCAAGGACTGGTACTCCGTGCAGTTTCAGGCCAGTTTTTGCAGGGTCGTCGTCGACCATGCCAATAGCGCGGTAGGGGAGTTGATTGTTGTCGTGAATTTCTCTGAGTACTTTTTCCGCCGCATCACCGGCACCGATCAAGAGCAGCCGTTTTTTTTATGATCGAGTCTCAAGAGGCAGAAAGCTTTGGTCGTTGTTAATTTTTTGATAGAGATAGCGTATTGACACCCGATGGGCGGTAATCAGAACGAAGGTGAAAAAACAGTCGAGAATGAAAACTGAGCGGGAAAGACCTGTAAACCGATTGCCAAGCAGCAACAGGCTGATGATGACACCCACCAGGAACAGAATATTTCGTTTGGCCCAGCCCATATCAGAGTTTCAGCGGTGTTTTGAGTTTGAGGGTCACCGCAAAAGTGAACGTACCCGGCGGCTCGTCCTGCCCGATGTTGCCCACGAACTG
>CAITZN010000285.1 GCA_903896915.1 uncultured bacterium | reverse complement strand
GGCATATGACCGTACCTTCTGGTCTGCTTATAAAAATTTGGATTTTAACTATTCAACAGCATATAGTAGTCCTTCTCCTTTTTCCAATTTTGACTCACCTATAACTAAAAACTGGTCCGACACCGACGCTTGGCGCCTGAGTGTCAGTTACGACATGAAGAATAACTGGATACTCATGGCCGGTTTTGCCATCGATAAGAATCCGATCCCGAGTTCAACCCTGGGTTTTGAACTACCGGACTCCGATGCCCTGCTCTATTCGCTGGGGGTACGGTATAAGGTCAGTAAGGATATGGAGCTTGGAGCCGCCTATCTCTATGATGTCAAGGCGAGCCGAAGCGAGATGGGTACTTCTGGCGGGGTTAACGGGAACTTTGACGGGGGCGCTGCCCATCTGGTGACCGTGGGGCTGACGTACAAGCTGTAATCGTACATTTCTTTCTGATAATTACTGACGGGGCCGGAGATTTCCGGCCCCGTTTTTTTTATCCCAGCAGCAGGGTGTTGGAAAACCGGATGATCGGCATGATGATCCAGCTGATAATGCCGGTGTAAAAAAGGCCAAGAAGCAACAGGAAGCCGAAGGGCTCGAGCTTGGCGTAACTGTGCGCAGCCCTAGCCGGCAAGAGGCTCATCAGCACCTTGGAGCCGTCTAGTGGCGGGATGGGAATGCAGTTGAAGACCGCCAGCATAATGTTGATCCAGACGCTGGCGGCCAGCATGGATACCAGTGGTTGGAGGATGAAGATGGGCAGGAAATAGAGGGCCACCAGCAGGTGAGCGAGGGCGGCGCTGGCAATGGCGAGGAGCAGGTTTGACCCCGGTCCTGCCAGGGCTACCAGCAGCATGTCCTTCTGCGGATTTTTGAAATAGCGGGGGTTGACCGGGACAGGTTTGGCCCAGCCGATTTTCATGATTATGAAGGCCAGTACCCCCCATGGGTCGAGGTGTTTGAGCGGATTGAGCGTCAACCGTCCTTCGTTTTTAGCGGTAGGGTCGCCCAGCCGGTAGGCCACATAGCCATGCGCCAGCTCATGTATGGTCAGGGCGAAGAGCAGAGGAGGCGCCTGAATGATCAGTTGCTGCATGAAGGTGTTGATGTCGAAATTCATGAAATATTTTTCTCTCCAGAGGGGTTGTCGGTGCTTGGATGTGGTGCAGACCCGGTCCGCCCGCCTCCCAAACCATAAGAAAGAACGGGCGAAAAGCGAGGAGAAATACGCACGGTCAGGTTTGTGATTGCGGGGTGATCGGATAGGTGGTTCGGATAAAGGCCAGCGCCTGTTCGTGGGTGGTGATCTCACCGTCCAGTTGCATTTCGATCAGGTGGTTACGGATGGCTCGGAACTGCGGGCCGGGGAGGTATCCCATGGCCTTCAATTCGTCGCCGCCTACCATGGAGTTCACCTTGCGCAGGGTGGTAACATAGAGAGAGACGGCTTGCTGAATATAACGTTTGCGGGCAATGGTCATCAGGTAGAGCAACCCTTCGGTATCCAGTTCGCCGAGGAGCCAGTAGATTTCACTGGGCTTGAGAAAGGTGCGTTTTTGCATCTCAAGCGCAATCTTTTCCGCATCTGTTTTTTGTTGAATCAATTTCCGTCGTTGTTTGGGTGGTATGTCAAACCGGTGACAGAAGCTAATCAGTTCTTTGGTCCGCGATCGGCTCATGATCGCCAAGAGGTACACCATCCAGGTCTCGACCTTGTCGGGGAGGTACAGGAGGTTGAACCAAGTGATCGCCCGGCCGGCCTGGGTGAGGAAATGGAGAAAGCGGCGGTCGATTTTCAGGTTGGGACGGAGATCCGGCCAGAGGAAAGGAAAGAGATTGAAGGCGCCCATGCGTTGCAGTGCCGGCACAGGGTCGTCTTCTGAAAGGATGATTTTTAGTTCGTGAAAAAGACGGGATTCTGAAAAACGATCGAACAGGTTCATCTGCACCGTGTTTTTGATCAATTTTTCGGTGTGGCGGGTGATCGTGAAATCGAGCCGCCCCTCGAAACGGATTGCCCGGAAAATTCGGGTGGGATCTTCGACAAAGCTTAAATTATGGAGGACCTGAATCCTGCGTTCCTTGAGGTCGTTTTGGCAGTTGAAGTAATCGACCAGCGTGCCGAACCGATCAGGGTTAAGGTGGATGGCCATGGCGTTGATGGTGAAATCTCGGCGGTAGAGATCAAGTTTGATCGAGCTGAGTTCCACGGTGGGCATGGCGGCAGGATGTTCGTAATACTCGAGCCTGGCCGTGGCGACATCGATTCTGGTTTGATCCGGAAAAATGACTGTGGCTGTGCCGAATTTCTCGTGAGGATGGACAATGCCTTGTCGTTGTTCGGCCAGGGCTTTGGCAAAGCGGATACCGTCACCTTCAATGACGATATCGATATCGGTGTTTTTGCTATGGAGGAGGAGGTCGCGGACAAAACCGCCAGCTACATAAGCGTTACAGTGCAGGCTGGCCGCAGTTTCACCTATCTCTCGCAGCAGGATGATGTTGTTGCGAGAGAGCACTTGTGCCATAACGCTGCTGAGGTTGCGTGTCCGTTCCACCGATGGCCGCTCATCCCCCCGGAGCATTTCCAGAGACAGGTTGGCCGGGTCATTCACCAGCAAGCTGAGTAGGTCGGTGCGGGTAATCACACCGATGATGCTTTCACCATCGACCACCGGGATCATCCGTTGGCGATGCTCGATGATCAGTTTCTGGATATCGGAAAGTGTGCCGCTTTCCGGAAGGGTTGCGATCTCCGTAGTCATATAATCGACCACAGGCAGGTCGCCTAATTTGTGAAAAATGGCCTTTTCCACCACCATTCTGGAGATTACCCCGAGTAGACCAAAGGGGTGTCCGCCGGTATCCTGGCCGCTGTTGGACTTGACTACCGGTAGGACGGTGACGTTATACCGAGTCATCAGTTGGTTGGCCTGCTCGATGTTTACGTCCCGGGTGACGGTGATGACCGGGGAACTCATGAGTTCTCCGGCAATAGCTTTTGGGCGGATATGCTGGTGCAGAAGGCCGACCAGTTTTTCTTCAGCCCCGGCGATGGTCATATCGCGAATGGTGGCCGAGGCCGCGGAGGCATGGCCGCCGCCGCCGAATTCTCTGGCAATAATGCCGACATTGATTTCCGGGATGCGGCTGCGGGCGATGAGATAGGTTCGTTCCCCCATGCTCAGCAGGGCGAAAAGGACGTCGATGTTTTCCATCACCATCAGGCGCTGGACGATGACTGCGAAATCATCGATATATTCCGCCAGGGTCAGTTTACTCACGACGACTGTGACCCCTCGGATCACATAGGCGTGGGCTTCCTGTTGCAGTTGCCCGATGAGGCTGATCTGTTCGGAGGAAAGCTCCCTGGAGACAAACTGGGTGACGACATCAAGGTTGGCCCCGTGGGCAAGGAGCCATGAGGCTGCGGCCAGATCTTCGGGGCAGGTGGAGGAGTGGAGGAAACTGCCGGTGTCCTCGTAGATGCCGAGCGCCATCAGGGTGGTTTCGTCAGGGGTGGGGACGATTCCCTGTTGCTGAAAGATGTTGGCGAAAAGGGTAGTGGTGGAGCCTAAGGGCTGAATCACTTCCATGTCTCCGCGCAGGTCGCCGGGCACGTTCGGGTGATGATCGTAGAGATGGACGATAATATTGGGGTTTTTCAGGCATTCCGCTAATTTACCGATCCGTTCCGCCTGTCTGGTGTCGACGATGATCAGGCGGTGTACTCGGGAGAGATCGATATGCTTTATTTTTTTGAACTCGTAGATATTGCGGAACTCTTGCGCTAAATAATCGCGAACGCTTTTTTCCTGTGAACCAGAAAAAACCAGGTGGGCATCAGGGTACAGTTTTTTTGCGGCAACCATGGCCGCCAGGCTGTCGAAGTCAGCGCCGATATGGGTGGTGATAATGTCCATGGCGGAGATTATACACAACATGCCCCATCTGTAAAGAGCACGTCTTCCTACGGGGGAAGAGATGCGGCCGACAAAAAGTGATGGCGGCACATGAAACAAGGGTGGAACCTTGTAAGTATTCAAGAATGGCGGTGGGTTTGGCACACGTTAGGGGATCATTGTTTGTTGCACCGGACGTGGCCGTGCACTAGTTTCTTGCGGCTGTTCCTTGCAGTAGTTGAGCATTCTTGAGTTTTATTATTTTCCAGGGACGATTTTGGAGGAAGCGCAGGAATAAAATTGTTTAGCATCATTTTGTTGTTGCTTGACAATTGGCGGCTAGTGCTATACATTACTATTCCCTTGTAAGGATCGCGAGCGGGTGTAGCTCAGTTGGCAGAGCACAAGCTTCCCAAGCTTGGGGTCGCGGGTTCGAACCCCGTTGCCCGCTCCATGTCGAAGATGGCATGGGATGCTGGTGATCGGTCGCGCCTCCCCCCGTCGTGGTTTGTGCTGGATCTGTAGGTGTACGTGAAAGTGGGCTCTGCCCGCTTTTTTTATTGTCTTTTCTTGGAAGTCGCACCCCCCAGCATGGGGAAAGAGGGTTCCTTTTTCTCTAAAATATTAACTGGAACGGATAAAAGAGCATTGGACACAGCTGTTGATCAATTAATTGCAACCATCCAGGGGTTTGCCGAACCATTAGTGGCGGATTTAGGGATGGAGCTTGTGGATGTCGAATATCGACGGGAAGGCCACGGCTGGGTGCTCCGATTTTTTATCGATAAAGAAGGCGGCATAGGTGTTGACGACTGCGCGAAGGTAAGCCGGGAAATAAGCGCTTATCTTGAGGTGGAAGATCTAGTTGCGCACGCCTATCATCTTGAAGTTTCCTCGCCTGGGCTTGAACGGCCGCTCAAGAAAAAGGAAGATTTTGTCCGTTTTATTGATAGACAGATTCGAATCAAATTGCGACAGCCCGTGGGTGGTCAGCGGGTGCTGGTTGGCACGCTGTGTGGCTTGGAAGATGATACTGTCGTGTTGATGCTGGAAAAAGAAAAGGTCTTTATAGACATGGGAAATATATCGAAGGCACGCTTGACGCTGTAGCACCCGATATCGGCTGGTATCGAATAGGCGGTGCGTCAGGGCCGTGAAAACAACGGAAACGATTGCCTGAGCTTGGAGCACAACAATGGTTGGAATAGAAAATCTGAAACGAATTCTCGATCAGATCTGCAGAGATAAAGGGATTGATCGTGCTTTATTGATCGATGCGATTGAAGAAGCCGTTCGTTCTGCTGTGCGGAAAAAATATGGTAGCCGCAGGGAAATCGAGGTCCAGTTCAACGAAGAACAGGGAGAGGTCGAGGTCTTTCAATACCGAACAGTGGTGGATGAGGTCTTTGACGAAGAGACGGAAATCTCACTTGAAGACGCACGGCGCCTTGATCCTGAGGCCGAGCTTGACGACGACTTGGGGGAGAAATTCGACAATATCGCCGATCTCGGTCGTATCGCCGCTCAGTCGGCCAAGCAAGTTATCATCCACCGCATGCGTGAAGCCGAGCGCGATGTTATTTATGAAATGTACCGCGACCGCGAGGGCACCATTGTCAACGGTATTGTCCAGCGTTTTGAGCGGGGCGACATGGTGATTAATCTTGGACGGACTGACGCTATTCTTCCTAGAGACGAGCAGATTCCAAAACGGTCTTACAAGCAAGGGGACCGGATTCGTGCCTATTTACAGGAGGTCCGACGTGATTCCCGTGACTCAAAATTTCGCGATTCGCAATTGATTTTGAGCCGGACCTGCAACGACTTTCTGATTAAGCTGTTTGAGATGGAAGTCCCCGAAATTGCGGAGGGGATCGTCAAGATTATGGGCGCGAGCAGAGAACCAGGGTTTAGGGCCAAAATTGCGGTGTCCTCTATTGAGTCGGATGTCGATCCGGTGGGGGCTTGTGTCGGCCTGAAGGGTTCCAGGGTGCAGAATGTTGTTCAGGAATTGCAAGGAGAGCGGATTGATATCGTTCCCTGGAGTCCAGATCCTGCCAAATATGCGTACAATGCTTTAGCTCCGGCGGAAGTTTCCATGGTGATCGTTGATGATGACAGGAAAGCCTTGCTGGTGATCGTTCCCGATGACCAGTTGTCACTGGCTATTGGCCGGCAGGGCCAGAATGTCCGACTCGCGTCCCGGCTCCTGGGATGGAAGATCGATGTTAAAAGCGAACAGCGCTACAATAATCTTGAAAACAAGGAATATCTGGGCCTGACCGCTGTTGAAGGTGTGGACGAAAGTTTGGCTGATCGGTTGTTTGCTGTAGGTGTCACCACGCCGGCTTTACTTGCTGCAATGGACGTCGAGCAATTGATGACCTTGGCGAGGTTTGATCAAGAAAAGGCGCAGGTGATGCAACAGGTGGCAGCCAAGATAAAAGCACCAAGTGCCGTGGCAGAGCATCCTGTTGGCTCGTTGCAGAACGAATCGAAGTCTTCGGTTGTGGACGATTATGATAATACTCCGGAAGCCGTGGACGACAATGCTTCAGGTGCTATAGGTTCCATTGAAGAGAATGCTGGCGGCAAACAGGATTGATGAACAGGGGGCACATCCCAGAGCGTACCTGTCGGAGTTGCGGCCGGAAGGGGCCACAATTCGGCCTGCTGCGGTTTGTTGTAATCGGAGGCAGGTTGGTTGCTGGGCAGCTAAAAAGTGTGCGTGGCAAGGGCATTTATTGTTGCAACGAGAATGTCTGTCGTGAACGGTTGTCAAGAAACAAAAAAGTCCTGAAAGCGGATTGAACCTCCATGCTTGGCGAGTTTCAAAGGAAGGGAGTCTTAGATGAGCAAAGTTCGTGTGTATGAACTGGCAAAGGAAGTAGGGCTGAAAAGTAAGGATTTGGCAGACAAGCTTATAGCAATGGGGTATCCCATTGCAAATCTTAGTTCAAGTGTAGACGACGAAATGGCAGCGGATATTCGAAAGAAAATAAAAGGTGAAGCTGTTACCGGGACAGTGGAAGGGCGCATTGAACTCAAGACTCGTACTGAGAGCGTTGCCGCCAAAACCACAACGGTTATTCGTCGACGCTCTAGGGCTGAAAAAGAAGAAACCGCCAAAAAGATCGAGGAAGCCGAGGCGCTGGTCTTTGAGGCTGAAACCTTGGCATTTGAGGCCAGTATCCAGGAGCAAGCCCAGGCTGCTGAAGTTCAGATACCAGTTGAAATAATTGAAGACCCTGATGATGCTCATGAGCAATCGCTAGAGGTTGTGGGGCCAGTCCATGGGGAAGTCTCGGGCGAAACGCCATCCGAAGTGAGCAGTGAAGCTGAGCGAGACGAAGCTGTGATAGATGGTGGTGAGCTTCGGCCACCTCCAGTGGTTGAAGATGTTCCCGGGGATGAATCCAGAAAACCTAAACAGTTGGCCAGGGTTGTTGGCCGGGTCGTCATTCCTATTACCGAAAAAAGGGTTAAGCCTGTTGTCAAACAACAACGACCTGTCCGTTCGGCAAGGCCAAGCGCAGGAACTGCGCCTCCAGTTGCCGCACCGGTTGTGAAGGATGAGAGCGGCCGGATCGATAGCAAGAAAAAGGTAAAAAGGGTTGTCACCATCCAGGCCGATGAAGAGGATGCGAGCAAGAAATCTGCAAAGGCTGGGAAAAAAGGGAGAGGCCGGCTTGATTTTTCTCCGGACGGAGACGGGGAATTTATACGTCCCCGTAAAGGCAGGAAAAAGAAGGACTCCCGAAGAGAATTGGCAGCGCAGCCCCCTGTGGCAGAAACCAAGGCTATCAAAAAACGGATCAAAGTGGTTTCGACTATCAGTGTCGGCGAGTTGGCCAAGCGGATGGGGGTCAAGGCCAGCGAGGTGATCTCTGTTCTTATGCGTATGGGCGTGCTGGCCACCCTGAATCAGGCTCTGGATGTCGATACGGCGGCCCTGGTGTCGGCTGATTTTGGCTATGAAGTCGAACAGGCTATGACCAATGAGCTGGAAGTTGAGGCCTTGCAGGAGCAGGAGGTCGAGATGGGCGGCGAGGCAATGCTTCGTCCTCCAGTAGTCACTGTTATGGGGCATGTCGATCATGGCAAGACCTCCATCCTTGATGCTATCCGTAAAACCGATGTGGCTGCTGGCGAGGCCGGTGGTATTACTCAGCATATTGGCGCCTACCATGTCCAGGCACCTTCCGGAGATCTGACCTTTGTCGATACTCCTGGCCATGCCGCCTTCACGGAAATGCGATCACGGGGCGCCAAGGTTACCGATATTGTTGTCTTGGTCGTTGCCGCTGATGACGGGGTTATGGATCAGACCAAGGAGGCCATCGCGCATTCAAAGGCTGC
>CAITZN010000284.1 GCA_903896915.1 uncultured bacterium | reverse complement strand
GCACCAAGCTCAGGAAGAGCCGGGTTTTTCCGGTCATCTCTGCCGCCGTCTGGAAACAGACGCCTGGGAACGCATGTACCCGGAGCAGGAAAATGTGCCGTTCATGATCTTCGGTGGGTATCTGATTCGGAGGGCTTTTGAACTTTCTTCGATTTGTTCTGAGTTAGTGGCTCCGGACCGTTCGATCATTGCTGCGGTCAACCGTATTAATTTCTTTCATCCGGTACGGATGGGCGACAAACTGCATTTTACCTCACGGGTGGTCTACACCAACGACAGTTTTATCTGTGTTGAGGCCGGCATCGAGCGGATCAGCCGTGATCGGACCACTAAGGCTCTTTCTAACTCTTGCCTGTTCACCTTCGTCAATGTTGACCGTGAATTGAAGCACCACCCGGTACCGACTGTTTATCCGGCTACCTACGCAGAGGATGCACGGTATCTCGCGGCCCATCGCAGCCTACAGAGCCTTCTGCGCCACGATAAAAGAATCTGAATCTACGGTAGACTTGACGGTGATAGCTAGAGTCGCCTGTTGCCTCGAGGTGTTGTGCTAGGAATCAAACGGAGAATAAGATGACTGTATCGGGAGCGGCTACTGATCCCATTATTCTAGCTGAGAATCTGTGTAAACAATACGATGGGTTCACCGCTGTAGATAGCATTTCATTCGATGTGCAGCCTGGGGAGTGCTTCGGCTTGCTGGGACCCAATGGAGCGGGTAAGACATCGGCCATCCGCATGATCTATGGATTTGCGCCGGTAAGTGGTGGCAGATTACGGGTCTTCGGTTTGGACATCGAGACCGAGTGGCGGCAGATCCGTTCACGAATCGGCGTATGTCAGCAAGACAACACCCTTGATCCGGATCTTTCCGTTCTCCAGAATTTGTTGGTCTTTGCCGGTTATTTCCGTATCCCGGCACGCAAGGCCCGGCAGCGGGCTGAGGAATTATTGCATTTTTTTGCTCTGGAAAAGAAAATTGAGGCCAAAGTAGGGGAGCTCTCCGGTGGACTGGCCAGGCGGCTGACTCTGGCCCGCGCTTTGATCAACGATCCCGAACTGATCATCCTCGACGAACCGACCACCGGCCTTGATCCCCAGTCACGGCACCAATTGTGGGAACGGCTGCAGCATCTGCGGACTCTTGGCAAAACCTTCATGCTGACTACCCATTATATGGAAGAGGCCGCCCAGTTGTGTGATCGATTGATGATAATGGACCACGGGAAAATTCTGATCCAGGGCACCCCAACCGGTCTTATCGGCGAGCATATCGGCACCTCGATCATCGAGGTCGGCGGTGCAGGCCCGGAGTTGCGGCAGTTCCTAGTCGACAGGAGTATCGGTTTTGATCAGATGGGAGAACGATTGATCGTTTACAGTAACGGCGACAGTACTGTTGAACAGGCCATCCGCACCACCTTTCGTCCCGAACAGTGCACCTTTCGCTCAGCCACCCTGGAAGATGTCTTCCTTCGTCTTACTGGCAGGGAGTTACGCGAATGATAAGGATGCGCAACATCTCCTGGCGTTTTTTGAGTGTCTGGCAACGTAACCTGATCGTCTATCGCAAGATCTGGAAGGTCAATTTTATGGTGCCGCTGCTGGAACCTGCCTTCTATATCTTGGCCTTCGGTCTTGGTTTTCAGGGTCTGGTGACCAATCTATCCTATGGTGGTCAAGCGCTGACCTACACCCAGTTCATGGCGCCTGCCCTGATTGGCATCTCCATCATGTATAATTCGTTTTTTGAGACTACCTACGCCAGCTTTGTGCGGATGTACTACCAGAAGACCTTTGATGGCATGATGACCACGCCGCTGTCGCTGGAAGAAATCATCCTTGCTGAAATAGTCTGGAGCGCCACCAAGGCTGCCGCTGCAGCAGCGATCATGCTGCTTGTCCTCGGTCTGTTCGGGTTTGTTGTTTTTCCGTCGGGACTGTTGGTGATACCTCTAGCCTTCCTCGGCGGCCTCGCCTTTGGTTCGATTGGTATGTTTTTTACCGGGATAACCCCGTCAATCGACATGTTTAATCTGCCGATTTTTCTCTTTATCACCCCCATGTTTCTGTTTAGCGGCACTTTTTTTCCGGTCGCCGGTCTGCCGGTCTGGGCACAGTCAGCGGCCCTTGCCTTTCCCCTCTATCATCTGGTTGAGCTGACCCGCTTGTTCTGTCTGGGTCGGGTTGAGACCTCACCGCTGCTCAGCTTGTCGTATCTGGTGCTCTTTACTCTCTGCTTTCTTTTTTTGGCACTTACGACTATGCGCCGCCGGTTGGTTAAATAGGTTGAGCAATGAAGGTGTTGGCTGAAGAAAATATGGATAGTTTGATCGAGCTGGCCCGTACCCTTGGGGCCACTGCAGCTGTGATCGTCCCGGCAGATGTATTGATTGTGGAAGACCGCTTTGCCACCCTCTGTGCCGAGCCGCACCGATGCCCGAATTTCGGTCTGGCTCCAGGCTGTCCACCCCATGCCATGGAACCCGATGATTTCAGGAAATTGCTGCACAATTATCAGCAGGTATTGGTGTTTAAGATCGATGCACCGGTTACAGCGTTGATGGGTTCAGAGCGTCTTGAGATAGCACGAAACATTCACAGAATAGCTGCAGCCATCGAAAATAAGGCGTTACGTTTGGGGTTGCCGCTTGCCAGGGGTCTGGCTACCGGTTCCTGTAAAGAACTTTTTTGCCAACAACAGGATGTCTGTGTGGTATTGGAGGGGCAACTGACCTGTCCACATGCGGCTTATGCGAGGCCGTCGCTCTCTGCTCTGGGCGTTAATTTTACACTTCTCACGGAAACCATTGGCTGGCAGTTCGGTAAAATAGATGAACACCTACCATCAACCGAGGAGCCAGCAATGGGTTTGATGGCAGGAGTGATTCTGCTGGGCTAGAGAAAATACCCTCCCTCTACGCCGCATAAGAAACAAGAACTCTGCTGCACATGATATCGCCAGTCATAGGGCGGTCAATTGGTTGCATTAGGGTTATGGCAAGGGCAATAATGTGACAAATAATCTTCTAGTGCTCTTGTCAAAGATGATTTCCAGCACAGGTGTGGTACAGTATTTTTTCTGCTGTGAATGATTAATTCATACTCACGGCGCAGACGTGGTTGGTTCTATCTGCCAACTACCAGCTTTAAACCAACCAAAACTGATTAAATATCCAGGAATAAATTCCGTCTATGGGCCATGGATTTATAGACCGTTCCAGTCGACTGGATTCCCACGTCCATCGTCTGGATGCACGAACCAAGATTATCGTTGCCCTTCTATTCGTTGTGTTGGAGGTCTCCATCCCTCCGCAGCATCTTTTGACCTTCGTTATTTATGCTGGATTACTGCTTTGGACGGTGGCGTTGTCACACCTCCCCTTAGGTCTTGTTCTGAAACGGGCGCTGATGGTCTTGCCCTTTTCGGCTCTGGTAGCGTTGGGGCTTCCTTTTGTTCGAGGCGGTGAAACGATCCTTTTTTGTGGGATCCATCTCTCTGTCGCCGGTCTTTGGATACTTGTCGGTACAACCCTGAAATCTATGCTCGGAGTGGTTGCCTTCATCTTACTGGTTGCGACTACGCCTTTTAATCGACTTTTGGATGGATTACGCGGGCTGGGTGTTCCCATAATTTTTGTCGATATGATTGCGCTGACTTATCGCTATCTTCATATTCTCATAGATGAAGCGATCCGATTGCGTCGCGCCGCAATTGCCAGAGGGTATGCCCCGAAATGGCTGCCGCAAGCCATTATTGTGGGGAAGTTGGTCGGTAATCTCTTTGTCCGCAGTTACGAGCGTGCGGAAAGGGTCTATGGCGCTATGCATCTCCGCGGGTATAATGGGAAGATCCCAACCTCTGCTTTTTCCCCGTTCCCTGTCCATGAAAGATTCGTGCTGGCTTTTATGATTATAATCCTGATTACAGTAAGGCTCTTGTTAAAATGAGTGATCTATATCCGGCTATTAATGCCGTAAACCTTCGCTATCGTTACCATGATGGCTCAGACGCCCTGCGCGGTGTGAATATCCGTATTGAAAATGGGGAAAAAGTCTGCCTGGCAGGGCCGAACGGTGCCGGTAAAAGCACACTGCTGCTTTGTCTGGCTGGGCTGCTGCAAGCTGAAGGCAAGCTCGAAATCGGCGGGGATAGCCCGTCGCAAGCAGTTCATGTGGCGTCTGACCCATCTCTTTTTGGGCTTGTCTTTCAGTATCCCGATGATCAGCTGTTTTGCCCATCAGTTGGCGAAGATATAGCTTTTGGGCCGCGCAATCAGAAGAAATCAGAAGATGAGGTGAGCAGACAAGTCACTCTGACCTTATCTGCGGTAGGACTTGCCGGGTTTGAGCTCCGCTGTGCACATCATCTGTCAGGAGGTGAAAAGAAGCGTGCTTCAGTGGCAGCTGTATTGGCCTGTGAACCGAAAATTTTAGCTCTTGATGAGCCCTGGGCCAATCTCGATGCGCGGGCTTCTCGCGCCATGACAGCAATCATGCGAGATTTTAAAGGAACGTTGCTTTTGGCCAGTCACGATTTGTCTCGCGCTGCGGCT
>CAITZN010000283.1 GCA_903896915.1 uncultured bacterium | reverse complement strand
CAAAGGTGGTGATGGCGTAGGCCACGATGGCTAGAAACCCACGGCCACGGTCTAGTAAACCTTTACTGTCTCTAAACAAAAGGAGCAGAATGATAACAGCTAAAGCGATGCTGATAGCTGCCAGTTCCCTCCATTGGGGAATCCTGATGACAGGCTGAGTGAATTCAAATTTGGTTTGCCTCAGGTCGTTGTAGACCCCCCACAAGCTGCCTGCTTCCCCTTCCAAATCCTTTTTCCAGATCTGGTCAAAGGCTTCCATGATGTAGTATTTATAGTTGTTCTTTTCAGCGACGTCGAGAAAACGGCGCAAAAATTTGGCTTGATTGGTCGGGCTGGCAACAGCATTTTGACGTATACGGCCGCCACTTGGCCACCCAACTTCGGAGATGACTATCTCTTTATTGGGATAAGCTTTCTGCAACTCTTTGTAACGCATGACGCAATAATCGACGGCCTCGTCAATAGAAATCCCTTCCCAGTATGGAAGCAGATGGACGGCTATAAAATCGACATGGTCAACGAGTTGGGGGTTTTGTAACCAAATGTGCCAGGGTTCTGCCAGGCTTATCGGCGCCCATACAGATTTTTTTACGGTATCGAGATACTTGATCATCTGGTCAACAGGCTGGTCAGTGCGAAGAAGCACTTCGTTACCGACAATTACTCGAATGATGTTGCGGTGGTTTTCACGATATATTTTGATCAGTTTAGCAATCTGCTCATCGTTTTCTTTCAGATCAGTGGCGAGCCACGCGCCCAGAACGACGTTTAACCCATGGGCGGCAGCGAGACGCGGGATCTCTGCGAGATTGTCTTCCACCGTATAGGACCTGATGGCATTAACTGAGCCGGCCAGGGTCGCCAGGTCTTTATCAATTTCCTCAATAGACGGAAAGATCTTCTTGCTCGGAGATTGACCAGCTTTGAAGGGTGAGAAGGAAAACCCCTGGATTTTTGAAGGCCATGGAGGTTCTATGTTGGGTGCATTGGCGACTTTCCAAAGCAAGACGGCAAGGCAACCCATGATGAACGTGATGATAAGGCTGGAACGGTTCATAATCGGCAAGATCGGTTGAGAATGTTAAACATGATCAGCGGCAGCTCTTTGGAAGAAAAAATATTCAGGGGATGGTGATGGAAAAGTGCCAGGCAATACGTAACGATAAAAAATATTTTAAAATGATCTATTTTACCACACGGTAAAAAAAAATAAGAAGAGGAATAGAGGAAAGATGCCAGCGCATTATCTCACCTTCTTCAGTACATCCTGCAATCGTGAATAATCTGATACGGTACAGGCAAGCGATGATTAAATAAAAACGAACGGACAGTCAAGCGTCATGTTAAATATTTCTATGAAAATAGGCTAACGGAATAAAAAAGATAACTACGCATGATTTTTATATTTCCAAGGACGCTATATTATGTGCGCCATGGCGTGCAACCAAGCCTTCAATTTTTTTTCGAGTGGGGATAGTGCTGAGGAAGCGTACAGCCTGCCAGGAATGTATGTCTTGCTGCAAGAGATGGATGGTGTAATGGTAGAGAGATTCCAATGCTTCCGAGGCCGTTGTTCTGGACAGTTGCAAGCGGTTGATCAGGTCAAGGCTGGCTACCTGGGCCTTGGCCAGGAATTTCAAGGTCTGCACCGATATGTGGTTACAGCTCGGCCCGTTGTGTCCATGGTGACACACGCTGCAGAGTAACGAGCCATTGCCCGGTAAAAATATGAAGGTGCGGTCAGGACCGACAGGTTGCTGGCAATTGAAGCATCGATCTAGTTCTGGACGATAGCCAGCGAGATCAAGAAGTTGGAGGTGATAGAGAGCCGCAATCTTTTGCGGGGCATTGTCAAAATTTAAAGATGCAAAGGTCCATTGTAGTAAAGCATAGAGTCGAGGATCGGGGTCGTTATCGCGGGTGAATCGCAGTGTCAATTCGTTGATGTACATAGCGCAGATATAGCGCCGAAAGTCTTTTCTGATCGGCAGATGGGCGCAAAGTAATTCAGCTTCGCTGATGAAGAGTAATCCTGTCAGTCCTCGAGGTGGGCGATAGAAGATCTGCAGAGACGAAAACTCTTCGAGTTTGTTGACAAACCGTTTTCTGCTTCTTTTTGCCCCTTTGGCGATCCCCGTGACACGTCCAAGGTCGCGACTGTATATGGTAACTAGTTTATCCGATTCACCATGCTCGGAGATTTTTAAAACTATGCCGCAGGTGCTGCGGAGTGTCATGGAGTGGATGTAGTAGCTGGTATCCGGAGAATGTAATGTCCGTCAACCTCTTGGGGGAAAGGCAAGGCTATATTGTTTAATTGCAGCTCGGCACTATCCGGTTGGGAGAAT
>CAITZN010000282.1 GCA_903896915.1 uncultured bacterium | reverse complement strand
GCAAAAGTATCCTCAATGATTTTCCGCACGGAGGCGTCGATCTGCTGGGCGGTGCTGTCACTGATCATACAACCGCTTACTCCGGCGCCGTGCTGACCCATAAAGGTCTGATTATTTTCTTCATAGACCACAAAACCTATTTCCGGATCCATGCCATAGCGGGTGACCATATTCCGGGCAATATCCGTGGCCCTGGCGATATCGTCGGCTGCTCCGGTGGACAGGTGGTTAAAAATGAGTTTTTCCGCCGCACGCCCCCCCAGCAGTACGGCTATCTTATGCTCCAGCTCTTCCTTGGTCATAAGAAAACGGTCTTCCGTCGGCCGTTGCAGGGTGTAGCCAAGCGCCCCAATTCCTCTGGGAATGATCGATATCTTATAGACGGGATCGGTTCCGGGAATAGACAAAGCCGCCAGGGCATGCCCGATTTCATGGTAGGCGACAATCTCCCGTTCCCTGGGGTTAAGCAGGCGATTTTTTTTCTCTAAACCCGCCACGATTCGTTCAATCGCCTGCGTAAAATCAGCCATTTCGACCTGTGTGGCTTTACGGCGGGTGGCTAGCAACGCAGCCTCGTTTACCAGATTGGCAAGATCAGCCCCGGAAAAACCGGTAGTCAAATCTGCTACCTGGCTGGCGTCAACATCGATGCCCATTTGGATTTTTTTCATGTGAACTTCGAGAATGGCGATACGGCCAAGCTTGTCCGGCCGATCAACCAGTACCTGCCGGTCGAAACGACCAGCCCGGAGCAGAGCGGGGTCGAGGATTTCGGGACGGTTGGTGGCCGCCAGCAGCACGAGACCGCTGGACGGATCGAAACCGTCCAATTCAACCAGCAATTGGTTGAGGGTCTGCTCCCTTTCGTCGTTGCCCCCCAATCCAGCGGCGCTGCGGGCTCGGCCCAGGGCGTCGAGTTCATCAATAAAGATGATCGCCGGTGCCGATTTCCTTGCCTGGTCGAAAAGATCCCGGACGCGGGCCGCACCCACGCCCACAAACATCTCCACAAATTCCGAACCGCTGATCGAGAAGAAGGGAACACTGGCCTCACCGGCCACCGCCCTGGCCAGCAACGTTTTTCCCGTTCCCGGGGGGCCAACGAGGAGAACGCCTTTGGGCATCCGTGCTCCGAGTTTGCCATAGTCATCGGGTGCTTTGAGGAAATCGACAATCTCCTGCAACTCAGCTTTGCTTTCTTCCACTCCGGCGACATCGTCAAAGGTGACGCCGGTCTGATGTTCCACGTAGACTTTGGCCTTTGATTTACCGATGTTCATGAAGCCGCCGCCTAAACCCTGTTTGTCGCCGAATTTCCGGAAAATAAAAATCCAGATACCAAAAAAGATAAGGGCCGGAACGATCCAGGAAAGAAGAGTCCCCAGGAATTTGCTCTCGTAGACCTGCGTGTAGGGAACATTATATTTTGAAAGATGTTCGGCCAAGCCAGGATCGACTCGGTTGGCGACAATAATTTTTTTGCCGGTTTCGTCGGCTTCCTTCAACTCGCCGATAATGAATTTCTCGCGGATGGTCAGATCCACCACTTTCCCCTGCTGGAGAAGCGTTTCGAGCTGGCTGTAAGGAACGGGCTTGATGCTCTGCTGCTCGACCCACATTTCGTGAATGATCAGAATGCCGAAAACGGCAAAAATAGCAAAGATCACATTATATTTATTTTTGTTGTCCATAGGGTCGCTAAAGAAAAATTAAAAATTGGATACCAACAGGCAAAGCCTGCTGCCTTGATTGCAACCAGCCGATCGATTTATTGCAGCTCTTTGTTGATATGGTGCAGGGCCGTTTCCTTTATAATATTGAAAATTTTTGAATCGAGAGCATAGGCTTCTTCTGTGAAGACCTGCTGAAACTCGGGTAATTTTTCCAGCAAAAGCGCATGAAAGCTCTCCGGTTCCTCGATTTTCAGGGTACCCGGCTCCACGGAAATAATGGCCGCCACCTTGACGGAGATTTCTTCATCCAGGCGTTTGAATGCTGTGATGAGTGTGCAGCGACCGGTGTCCGTTTGGGAGGTTGCGGTCCTGTAATTCTCGGCACGCCCTACCAATTCATGAATGACAGAAGTAACCACCTCGTCAGGACCTGGAAAAAATTGCCCTTTGCTGAAAACATTGGCGACCACCGATGCGAGCTCTCTCGTGTCGATATGCTGCATATTGCGCTGGGTGAAGGATAAGACCTCCGCACTTTCGGAAATAATAGCGCTCTGTTGTTCGCCGACAACATAAATGAATCGATCTTCTTGCTGGATACTCACCAATTATGCTCTCCCTGTTCACTAGAAAAAAGTACACCTTTGCTTGACCGCATGTTTTCCTCCTTACCATATTGCCCCGATTTTTGGGACCATTATAGCTGGCACAAAAAACTATTCCAAAATCTTAATCCAAGCAATACTATGGAAACCATTACCGCAATGATGCGTGGTTCGATAACGATTAGCCAGACCCAGAAAAGATATTGGCACGGAGGCATACTCTCCAGGACACCTGTTGAGCACGAGAGGATTGAGCGGGGGAGAAAAGACTGGGGGAACAAACAAAAAAAGCCGGGTCAACCTGACATGGCGGATGGCTGTTTACCCGCCTACCTCTTGTGGAGAAAAACCCCATTGAGAGGCCAGGAGACTCGACTCTTCAGCTGGTCATCCTGTCAGTTCTAATGTCCAGTTCTACGCTCCGAGCGGTTATCGGACATTTAGAAGAGAACAGGTGCCTTGGCTGTAACTAAAATATAATATCGGTAGCTGAGCTTGACAAGGCCTGTGGTATCAAGTGTTCCCCTGGAGCGACCCATCCTCTTTCGTTGCTAAAGATTTTGGTACGTTGCTCAGCAACGTCGAGACCTGTTCAGGGCAATCAGCTGTCTCGCCCTGCTAAATCGAGCTTCCTATGCATCGATATTGCTGAAAAATCTATTTCCAAGAAAATCTATGACAAAAAAATACCTTATCCCCATCCTGATGCTGGCCGTTGCCCTGGGGGGCTGTTTCGCCTTTTATTATTTTTCCGACAAAGAGGTTATTAAACGACAGCTTGCCGGGTTAGCTGGAGAAATCGGCAAAAAAGGACAACAGGAGCCACCGGTGGTCATGGCTCTGAAAATGCGCAATGTCAAAAATGTGCTCGCAACGAGTTGCCTGGTGACTATTCCCGAGAGAGGTTACAGCGAGCCCCTGGAACCTGATCTGATCATCCAATACCTCATCTACCATCGCACCCGTTTCATCCTGTTCGCCGTTGCCTTTGAAAATATGACGGTTACCATTCCGGCCAAGGAGCGAGCCGCAGTACAAGCCACGGTTCGGATCCGGCACCAGAAAATGGGACAAACCAAGCCTATTGAAGAGGTGGATCAGGTGGAACTCGCTCTGGTCAAGAGGGATAAAAAATGGCTACTCGACAAAATCACCCTGCCGGAGGCGTTAGTGGCATCAGGACAATAGATCGCTCCCTGACGCCCCCCCTTCCTCAAGCACTTTCCGGATGATGAGGGCGATATCCTGCCGGGTGAATGGTTTTGGGACAAAGCCTTTGATGCCCATGGCCATGGCCTTTTCTTTTGAGATAATACTGCTGTAGCCCGTACAGAGAATAATCGACAGCTCGGGCCGTATCTGCAGCATTCTTAGAGCCAGCTCACTTCCGGTCAGGCCCGGCATGGTCTGGTCGGTGATCACCACGTCGAATTGGTCGGGGTGGCGCTCGAAAGCGGCCAGTGCCTCAGCGCTGTCTGTGAGCCCGGTTACTGTGTAGCCAAGGCTTGCAAGCATCATCTTGCCAAGCTCAACCAGCATCTCCTCGTCATCAATAAAGAGAATACGTTCATTGCCGAAAGGGATGGTCTGGACAGAGGACTCAACACCGGGGCTCGACTCTTGTTCCAAGGCCGGAAAATAGACCCGGAAGACCGTGCCAACTCCGGGTTCACTTGCACCGGTGATGAAGCCGCCATAACTTTTTACAATGCCATGGACTATCGCAAGCCCCATACCGGTGCCCTTGCCAACCCCCTTGGTGGTAAAATAGGGATCAAAAATCCTGCCCCATACCTGCGGTTCGATCCCGCAACCGGTATCGCTGATTGTAAGCTCGACAAAACTCCCAGGGTGCAGCCCTGGGTGCTGGAGAAGATCCTCCTGGCAGATTTCGCAGTTCTTGAGGGAGATTTCGAGAGTGCCGCCAGTCAGTTCCATGGCATGAAAGGCGTTAGTGCAAAAGTTGATCAGGATTTGGTGCACCTGAGTCGGATCAGCAAAAATAGGTTTGGTTGCGGTATCGATATGCTGCCTGATGGTAATTGTTGACGGCAGTGATGGGCGAAGGAAAGAAATGCTTTCCTTGACGAGGCTGGCGGCATCCAGGGGAACACGTTCAATGACAGACTGGCGGCTAAAGGCCAGGATCTGTTTCACCATGGTGGCGGCTCGGTTGCTTGCCTCCTGAACTTTTTCCAAATTTCTGGCAAGCAATGAGCCTGGAGGAGCGTCATTTTGGGCCAACTCGGTATACCCTATAATCACACCGAGAATATTATTGAAGTCATGAGCAATGCCGCCCGCCAAGGTGCCGATAGACTCCATTTTCTGTGAATGGATGAGCTGCATTTGCAGTTTCTGCCGCTCATCTTCGGCTCGTTTAAGCTCCGTGATGTCGCGACCTACCGATTGAAATTCGACACATTTTCCGTTGGCTTCCAGCAGTGGCACATCAACCCAGTGCAGGTGACAGACCGTTCCATCTTGACGGGTCACAGAACGCTCGGACGAGTAGGGCTCTGGCTGCGCGGCAAGACGGGCATAGGTGGCCAGCAGCACCTCTCGCAGCTCCACAGGGATACCTTCAATCCAACGTTGTCCAGCCAGGACAGGGCAATCTCCAGCGGCTGTACCAAACAGATCTGCGTATTTGTCGTTAAAAAAGGTCAGGGTTGTATCCGGTAGCCATCGGCATACTGCATCAGGCTGGCTGGCCACCATAGCCTGATACTGCCTTTCACTTTTGCGCAAACTGGTTTCACTTCTTTGCAGACGCAACAGATACAGGCCAAGCAGCAAAAGGCCCATGCAGGTGACGACCGAGGTGGTAATGGCGGTCTTGCGCCATTTCGCAAATTGCTCATCCACCGCATAGCCGACTAAGACGAAAAAAGGAAACTCAGGAATTTTATTGAAAGCAAAGATGCGATCGACCCCATCGGTTCGGCCGATATAACGGACCACCCCGTCAGATATCTCGCTCTGGACCTGCCGGTAGGGTGGGATATCGCGCGCCTCTTTGTTGATCCCCTGCAGAACTTCCGGCCAGCGAACCACCAGCCGGCTGTCATCGCTCCGCCGGACACTGACCATGCCGCGGGTACCGACATCCAAATTGGCAAAAATCTGCTCGAAATAACGGAGATCAAGGGGAATAGCGACGACGCCTAAAAAATCACCGGCGCGGCCGACAACTGCACGGGATGCGACGACAACAGGGGTCTGGGTTATTTTGGAACGGATGGTTTCGGAAAAGTAGATCCCGCCTTGAGGGTGCGCTTTGCTGTGTTGGAAATATGGCCGATCGGCGACATTGATTGCCTCTGGCACCGTATCGCTGCTGAAGACCAACTGCCCCTCGGCATCAAAAAAGCGGTGTGCCAGTACTTCCGGGAAAGAGCGGGACAAAGCACCCAAGCGGCGATTAATCCGATCAACTTGCCGAGGCGAGAGGGGCTCTGACAAGGCCTCCAACAGAATATTCTCCGCCACCAGATCCGAGTTGGCCCGAATCCGGCGCAGGGTTGCATCCAACTGTCCAGCCAAAATGTGTGATTCGTTTGCGGAACGGGTCTTGAGCGCTTCTTCTGTTTGCTGATAGGTTAACAGTAAAAAGAAACCGAGCAGCACCAAGGTTAAGGCCGCCAGCAGCGCAAAATAGACTCGATAGGCCTGCTTTCTGAAAGCTTGCCGCAGCCACAGCAATGCCAAGGATCGTTCTTGTCCCATTATGCCAAGTCCATATTGAGCGCCAAAAAACTAAATTACTGAGGGTCTCGACCTAGAAGAGCGCGCACCGGAGAAACTCATAACCTCTTTGTATTTTATTATACGATGTCTCCGATGGATAATTAAAGCAGATATCAAGTAACCCGGCATAATTATATTCCCAAGAATATTTATTCGCCAGGCGACGTCCAGAAATGGTGGCAAAAACCGCCGAAATAATAACTTTTTTGACTTTTACAAAGGCTCTGCTATTATTTGCTTACGAACCAAAACGCAGGCTCATCATCCGCTTTGCCCAAGGAAAAGACATGAACATCCGCACCTTGTTGCTGCACCGATTTTTCTGGGTAACCCTCCAGCTCCTTGCAATCGCAGCCCCCTCCTTCACCCAGGCCTCCATCAACGATCCCACTTCCATTAATATCGGGGTGTTGGCATCGGGAAGCAAGGACCAATGCTTTAACGAATGGCGGCCGACCGCAAAGTATCTCGAGAGAACGCTCCCCGGCTATGCGGTACATATTGTCTGCCTTGATTACCAGGAAGTCGAAAAGGTTGTTTATGATGGCCTGGTCGATTTCACCATCACCAATCCAGCGGTATACGTCAATCTTGAGTTTATTTACGGGACCTCACGGATAGCCACGCTCAGGGGCCGCAAAGGCCAAGAACTCTCAACTCAGTTTGGTGGCGTGCTCTTTACCAGAGCTGACCGCAAGGACATCCAGACATTAAACGACTTGAAAGGAAAACGAGTAGCCGCCGTCGATCCCCTGTCGTTTGGCGGGTGGCTGGTAAACTGGCGCCATCTCAAGCAGCACGGCATCAACCCCTTCAAGGATTTCAAGGAGCTTTCTTTTCTCAGATATCATGACGAGGTTATTCTCGCCGTGCTCAAGGGGACCGTTGATGTTGGATCGGTGCGCACCGGGACCCTTGAGCAATTGGTCCAGGATGGGAGGATCAATCTTACTGACTTCACTATCATTGATCCGCAGATAAGTGATCAGTCTTTTGCCCTTGGGATCAGCAGTCAAAAGGAGGACGAGCAGGCTTTCCCTTATGTGCACAGCACCCAATTGTACCCGCATTGGGCCTTGGCCAAGGTCCAGCATGTTGATTTCAAGCTGGCGGAGCAGGTAATGTTCGCCTTTTTGCAGATACCACCGGAAAGTGAGGCCGCGCTCGCCGCCCATTTATTTGGGTGGACGCTCCCCCTTGATTATTCTCCGGTGCTTGAATGCCTCAAAGAGTTGAAAGTCGGCCCCTATAAACATTTAGACACCCCTGTTTCCCTCTATCAACTCTACCGTCAATACCGTTACTGGGTTTATAGCGCTCTGGGGCTTTTCCTGGCTATTCTCGGGGGATCTATTCATATGTTGATCCTGGTTAAAAGATTGTCATCGACCATGGCGACTTTGGCCAGAGAGCATAAGGAAAAAGAAAAGATCGTTGCAAATCTCAATGAATTCAAGACAACACTCGACAAAACAAACGACTGCGTTTTCATCTTTGACCCGGAAACACTTTTATTTCTGTATATCAACCAGGGCGGACTCGACCATACCGGTTATTCACTTGAAGAAATGCTCAAAATGAAATCTATCGATATCAGAGTTGGCACAACTGAACAGGAATACAGAGCCCTGATTGCGCCCTTAATCGACAGCAGCAAAAAATCCCTTCAATTCACAACGAACCATAAAACAAAACAAGGCGATATCGTTCCCGTTGAAGTGGGGTTGCAGTACGTAGCTCTCCCTGATGGAAAAGGTCGCTGCGTGGCTATCGTCCGCAATATTTCCCGGCGACTGGAGGAAAGAAAGGAGAGGGATCAACTGCAGGCGCGCCTCCTCAACGAACAGAAACTTGCCTCTGTCGGTCAACTGGCCGCAGGTATTGCCCATGAAATCAATACACCGACACAATACCTAGGCAGCAATATCGCTTTTCTCGGCGACGCCTTCAAGGACATCGATACGCTGATCACCGGTTATGATGAGCTGATCGCAGCAGAGGTAAAAGAGACCACGTCCGGTGATCCGCTCCTCGCCAAGGTTGAAGAACTCAAAGAGCAGGTCGACTGGGACTACCTCAAAGATGAAATGCCCAAAGCGCTCATTCAATCGCAGGAAGGGATCACCAAAATCAGTTCCATCGTCTTGGCCATGAAGGAGTTCAGCCATCCGGGCTCCAAGGAGAAGCAACAGACCGATCTTAACCGGTTGCTTGACACAACCATAACGGTTGCCAGTAATGAATGGAAATACGTCGCCGAGGTCGACAAACAACTCGATGCGCAGCTGCCAATGACCCCCTGTCTTCCCAATGAAATGGGACAGGTCTTTTTGAATATCCTCGTCAACGCCGCCCATGCCATAACCGAAAAAATGGGCAAGAATCCGGAGGGAGCAAAAGGCCGCATTACCATCACCTCAAAAGTTATTGCCGACCAGATTGAAATCACCTTCACAGATACCGGAGGCGGCATCCCGCAACAGATCGGCAACAAAGTTTTCGACCCGTTCTTCACCACCAAAGAAGTAGGAAGGGGAACTGGTCAGGGCCTGGCCATATCGCACGACATCATCGTCAAAAAACATGGCGGCACCCTTGATTTCATCTCCACCGAAGGCCAAGGCACCACCTTTATCATTCGCCTGCCCCATGGCAAATAAATTGCCCCGAAGTTCGACAGATCAAAAAATGGAAGCCTGGCGTGAACGATAACGTAACCATCCTGGCAGTTGACGACTCCCAGGAGTCGCTGATGCTGCTCAATTATATACTGACCTCCGCAGGCTACGAAGTCCGGTCCGCCGACAGCAGCGAGTTGGCCCTGGCCACCGTGGCCACCAACCCGCCGAATCTGATTCTACTCAATATCCGCATGCCGGGCATCGATGGGCTGGAAGTCTGCCGACGGCTCAAGGCAGACGAAGCTACCAAGGATATCCCCATCATCCTGGTCAGTGCTTTCGCCGAAAACAAAGATTGGATGGCTGGCCTGCAACTGGGTGCAGCCGACTACATCACCAAACCATTTCAGGCCGAGGAACTCCTGGCGCGCGTCAAAACCCACCTGGGCTTAATCCAGGCCAATCGCGTTCTCAAACAGCAGGGGGCTTTACTGTTGCAAATCAACGAGCAACTGCACGCCGAAATTGCCGAACGCAAGACCCTGGAAAACGAGCTACGTCTGAGTCTTTACAGGGCCGAGTCTTCCCGCGAGGAGATGCTGAGGGCTCTGAAAAACCAGCTGTCGGCAGAAGCACAGCTCCGCGAAAGCCAGTCCTTTCTTGCCGATCTCGTCGAGAACAGCGGCTCGCTCATTTTTGTCAAAGATCACGAAGGCCGCTATAAACTGGTAAATCACAGATGGGAACAAGTTACCCGTTTGCATCGCCAAGACGTTTTGGGAAAAACAGATGAGATGCTCTTTCCAGGACCCAACGGCAGCCAATTCCGCCTGAACGATCTCGACGTAATGCATTCGGGCACCGCTATTGAGACAGAAGAGTTCCTGGAAAATCCAGAAGGCGGCGTATATTTCATCTCCATTAAATTTCCACTGCGGAACGAAAACGGAAGCATAACAGGTATTTGTGGAATGGCGACGGAAATTACGGACCGCAAGAAGGCCGAGATGGAAAAGGCTCGGCTGCTCTACATTCTGGAGTCCATTCTCAATGAGATCTACGTCTTCAAT
>CAITZN010000281.1 GCA_903896915.1 uncultured bacterium | reverse complement strand
CTCTCGCAAGTAAGGAACCCGCCATAGCTCGTGATAATGCCTAGAGTGATAGCTAGTCCCATACCCGTACCTTTCCCCGCGGATTTGGTGGTAAAATAGGGATCAAAAATTTTAGCCCTAATCTCTGGAGGGATTCCAGGGCCGGTGTCGCGGACGGAAAGCAATACGAAGGAACCTGGTTGTATTTCTGGCTTATGTTGCAGGTCCTCACTGGCGAGTGAGCTGTCTTCAAGGGTTATTTCGAGGGTGCCTCCGGTCTGCTCCATGGCATGGAAAGCATTTGTGCAGAGGTTCATCAAAATTTGGTGAACTTGGGTCGGGTCAGCAAGGATGGACTTGGTAGCTGTATCTATTTTTTGATTAATCTTAATGGTTGACGGCAAGGAAGGACGAAGCAACTTGATAGCTTCCTCGACAATTTGCCTGGGTTTCAGGGGGATTTTTTCAATATTAGCCTGGCGACTGAAGGCAAGGATTTGCTTGACCAGGGTGGCTGCCCGCTCACTTGCGTTCATGACCTTGCCCAGATGTCGGGTGGCCTCCGCTTCTTGAGGAATGCAAGCGGTGGCGAGTTCGGTATAGCCGATTATTGCGCCAAGGATATTGTTGAAGTCGTGGGCTATGCCGCCAGCCAGGGTGCCGATGGCCTCCATCTTCTGTGCTTGGAGGAGTTGTGATTGCAGGGCCATTGTTTCCTCCTCGGTCTGCTTGCGTATCAGTGCAGCGCCGAGGTGTGTTGCAATACTCTCCAGGTGTTCAATCATACTCAGCGTAAAGGCTTCTTTGCGTCGGTCATTGAACTGAATCAGGCCAATAATCCTTTCCTTATCTCGAATAGGTACTAAGGCGACCGAAGCATAGTTGAAGATTACGCATTGATTACGAGGATTGAACCGGGGATCATCGCAGGAAGGGATTTCCAAAAGCAGGTTTGAATCGTTTGTCCAGCAGCTGCCACCTGGCGTGAAAAGTGGATTAGTTGGGTCGATACTACCGGACAGAACAAGACCGCAGAGACACTCCAGCCTGACCTGCCCTTCTTGATCTCGGTATATTTCGCCTTCCGTCGTCCGAGCCATCAAAGAGTTTTCTTTGGCTAGGAAATCAGAAGAAAAACCATCCTGAACGAAATACGGGTAGTCTTCCCCTTCTTGCAAACGAATGCCGACCGCATCGAAACCAGTCTGGGACTTTAATATCGCAAGAACGCGCTGGACGGCATTCCGCAACTCTCCAGGTTCGTTGAGTATATGCAGGATTTCCCTGCCGATGGCACCATATGTCTCTGCTAGTTTACGCTTAGTAATATCTCGAACACTTTCGATTGCGCCAATAATATTGCCATCCTGATCGTGCAAAGGGGCTGCTTTGGCGAAAACCCATGCTCCCTTATTGCCGTAGAGGGCGCTGCAAAAAACCTCTGCACTGAGGGTATCACCTTTGCGGATAATAACGGAATACCGCGATGCTACCTCGTTGCTATCCTCAAGGAATGCATTCAACAGCTGCGGCCGTGCCTCTCCATAAAAAGGGATAGAATGGGCGTATTCATTTTTACCGAGCATCTCCGCAGCTGGAATGCCGGTCATTTGCTCAATAGCTTCATTCCAGATAATGACGCGCCCTTCCTTGTCAATGGCAAGGGTTGCTGTTGGGAGAAATTTTATGATATCAGATAGTTGTTTCCTGTTCGACCGCAGCGCCTCGTCCCTTTGGGCTAGGGTCTCCAATAGTTGATTGAAGCCACCTATCAAATCACCGATTTCGTCTTGATGCGTTATATGCAAGGCTTGTGGAGCCTGGTTGGTATTCGATGGGATGGCAAGATATTTCACAGCCGCAACCATCGGTGAGAGCAGATGCCGCAACATCCACCATGTTAACCCTACCACCAGCATGGTCATTAAGATCGTAGCCAGCAGAATACGCTCCTGCATGGAGTGGATCGGTGCAAAGGCGCTTACGGTCGGTTGCGAGACGGCCACATACCACCCCGCGACAGGAATACCTTTGGCAGAGACCAGTTCCTCGACGCCTTGTGAATTAGTCCCGATAGCAGAACCCTCATAACCATGGATGAAACGATCCATCAATGGGTTGATGCCGGGAGCGGCAAGCGTTTCCATGATCCGACTCTTGTCGGTGGCGGTGACAATCAAGCGGTTCTGCGGTGCCACAAGCATATACCCGCCTGTTTTCCCGTAGTGGTTGTCCGAAATTTTGTCGAGGAAATTAGGTTTGCTCAGATCGACCACGCCCGTTAACGCACCTATCACTTTCCCTTGGGTATCGCGAATAGGTGTTGCCATTGAGAAAATAGGAACGTGCAGCATCCTGCCCACATACGGTCGACTGATCGTCGCTCTGCCCTCCTTAAGTGCCGCGACTATGTGATCTCGGTCCATATAATTGACGCCAATCCGAGCTGCGGAGAGCGGAAGAGAGGCCGTCGCTGTACCATCCATCCCGGTAATATAGGTGCCGCCGTTGAACAAACTCTGAAAAAATGGATGCTTTTCCAATAATTCCTGAAGGAGTGTCGGGTTGGCTAAAATGGCAGGGGTGACTTCATTGGAAATTCCCCTCATCGATTCGATGCGGTTTTCCAGTTCTTCATTGACCGCTGTGGCTATATATGAAGCCGTCGAAAACTGCTGATCGCCGGACAAGCGCTGCATATCCTTGTACAGCAACTGACTGGCGTAGAACGCAAGTGACCAAATGCTTATCAGAAAAATGGCCAGCGTGAAGATGGTCATTTTTGTTTTAAGCGACCACCATTTGAAGAGACTAAGGCTCATGGGTATTTTTCCAAGGTTAGTGGGTAGCCGCCTGAGGAATTGGGAGACGGATGCGAATGATGCAGCCGTAGACGACATCGCTGCCTATCTCTATGAAACCTTTGTGATTTTCCACAATCTGGCGAACAATAGCCAGGCCTAGCCCTGTGCCATCGGTCCGGGTCGAGAAAAAGGGTGTGAAAACCTTTTCCCGCAACTCTACAGGTATTCCCGGCCCTTGGTCGCGAATCTCAATACAGACAGCCCCTTTAGTGTTGTCATTGATGTCATGACCGGCGACCACTATGGCATTTTGTTGTGCTCCCACTGCAAAACAGGCGTTTTCCAAGAGGTGGGTCAGTATGGTCTGAATTTGCTGGCGGTCGCCCCAGCAGTCAAGATGCATATCTATCTCTTTCATAATTCCCGCAGTCGCTGCCGTATTACTCCCTGCTAATAGCTTTGCGATCACCTCATCAACCAGACTGTTTACGTTAAACCATTCAGGTCGAATCGGAGCTGGTCTGGCAAATTGGAGGAAATCGGTAATGGTTTTGGCCATCCGGTTTGACTCTCGCAAGATGATGCTCAGCAGCGTTTTAAAGGTTGCCGGGTCAAGGGCTGCGATATTTGCTTGCTCCATATTCAAGATTTGGGCTGAACCAGAAATCGCGGCGAGGGGATTTCTGAAATCATGAGCGATCGAAGCGCTTAGTTCACCAATGGCGGCCATTTTTTCGGCTTCACGCACTTGCTGTTCCATTCGTTCGATTAGGCAGATATCCTGCAAAGTGATCACCTTCCATCTCGCCTGGCGATCTTTTAAACCCTCAGCGACCGGCATGTTGAGATGCGAAAAGGAATAGCCAATTCTGGTCAATGAGCCGTTATTTTTTTTAAAATCACAGACACAGCGGCCCTGGCTTTCCTGCAGGATAATGTCGGGAAAGCAACGGTTAAAAGGTTGGCCCAGGATTTTTTCGCGAGGATATTCAGTTATCCGTTCTGCAGCTTGATTATAGGAAGTTATGAAATCTCCTTGGTCGGTGGTGATGATTCCCGTGGAAATATCGTCGAATATTTGTTTGTAGAGGATCGACAGGCGATCATATTCGAGAGCTGTCTTGCTTAGTTTTTCCTCCGTGAACCGCAGTCTCCTGGCTAATTGGCCGCTCAATATTGCGACCAGGAAAAATATTAGTCCATAGATGGCAAAGAGGTTGGTTCCGATAAATAATGTGGTGGGTGTTTTGTACGCCGCTGCAAAAAAATATTCGGGAACCCAGCCCAACAGTTCACTGCCCAGCACGGCTCCATACAGCAGGGTGGCGGCAGCCGCAAGGATCAGGCCACCGATTCTGTGGAGAATGAGTCCTCCCGCGATAACTGGTAAAATGAGAATGGGGGTGAAAATGGATTGGCTGCAACCGGTAGCATAGACCAATAAACCGGTGAAAACAGTGTCGGAGAACAACTGGATTAAACCAAACCTGCGCGCTGGCCAGAGATTTTTTTTCAGGAGGAGTGCCGATCCGATGGAAAAGCTATACAGGCCAAAGAGGAAGGCTGCCGTCACAGGTAACGACGGGAGGATGACGGAATGTCCCTTCCCGTGCAAAAAGGAAGTGATGCTGATAAGCAGGGAAAAAAGAGCAACCCGGATCAGGATCCACCAGAGAAGATGCCTTCGTGTTTCTTGTTCGTTGTCAGTAACCGGAGTTAAGGCTCTGGTGAGGGAAGGGGACATAGGGTCTGCCGCTCATTATTAGAGTGTAGAGTGTAGAGGGTAGTATACCTGGCCTGAGGCAGCGGTATCAATCAATGTTGTGTTTTTTGGTTTTATAACGCAGGCTGCGAAAACTGAGTTTAAGCAGGTCTGCGGCCCGCATCTTGGAATTGTCGGCTTTGGCCAGGGCGTGGAGGATCATTTCTTTCTCAACCCGTTGCAGAATATCTTCCAGTCCCAGTGTAAAAAGTTCCTTTTCATCCTGCGCGGCTACAAAGAGCGCTGTCTCGGTTTTACCCGAAACCGGCTTGTTTTTCTCCTGACGGTGCAAGGACAGGATAAGACTCTCCGGCAGAATGATATTGGACGATTCCAGAGCGACTCCTCGCTCGATGATATTTTCCAATTCGCGGACATTGCCAGGGAAATCATATTGCATCAGGACTTCCAGGCCGTAGGAGGAGATGGTCTGTACCTCCTTGCCGAGCAATTTCGAATATTTTTTGAGAAAATACTCGACCAGTAGTGGCACGTCACCAATCCTCTCTCTGAGAGGCGGCACCCTGATGGGGACGACCGCGAGCCGATAGTAGAGATCTTCCCGGAATTTCCCCGAAATAATTTCCTGTTCGAGGACTCTGTTGGTGGCGGCGATGATCCGGACGTTCACCTGTCTGGTCTTGGTTGAGCCAACCGGCATGAACTCCCGTTCCTGCAGGACCCTGAGGAGTTTCGTCTGGATGATGGGGGTCAGTTCCCCTATTTCATCAAGAAAGGCGGTACCTTGATCGGCCATCTGGAAAAGCCCCGCCTTGTCCGCGATTGCCCCGGTGAATGAGCCTTTGACATGGCCGAACAGTTCGCTTTCCAGCAGTGATTCGGGAATGGCGCTGCAGGTGATGGGGACAAAGGGATTGGCGGCGACCCGAGAACGATTGTGGATGGCTTTTGCCACCAGTTCCTTACCGGTTCCAGATTCTCCGTAGATGAGAACGTTGGCTGGAGTAGGCGCTATTTTTTTGATCAGTTCGAAGATTTTCATCATCTCCGGACTTTGACCGATAATCTCGGGAAAACTATTTTCCGGTGCTGGACCTGTTTGCTCTTTCTTTTTCAGCACTGCCCGGATAACCGTCTTAATCTCCTCGACATTGAAGGGTTTGGTGATGTAGTCAAAAGCCCCGTTTTTCATTGCAGCCACTGCATCATCGGGCGAAGCGAAGGCGGTGATCATTATGACACCGATATCCGTCTGCAGCTGTTTGATCTGGGAAAGCAAATCCAGGCCGCTCATGCCGGGCATGCGGATATCAGAGATCATCAGGTCAAACGCACTCTTTTCAGCGAGTTCGAGCGCGGTCTTGCCTTCGGCTGCCGTAGTTACCCTATACCCTTCCTTTTCAAGAAGAATTTTGAGAAACTCCCGCATGCTCAGTTCATCGTCAACAACGAGGATGGATGCCATGGTGATCCTTGTAAAAATCCTTGCAAATCAGTCTATTGAAGTATATCAACCACTGTATCCTCAAGTAGAAGACAAATCAAACATTATCCATAACCAGTTTACAATAGAACCGGGATGGAGTAAAAAAAGAGTCAATACTCTTTTTTACCAATACCTTGGGTGCAAAAAACGTGGAAACACGGGAACAATTCGACCAACAGACCCTGACCGAGCATCTGGCTGAGCTGCGCTCCTGTCTCTTGATTTCCCTTGGCGCCGTGGCGGTTGGTTTTGTCATCGTCAACAGTTTTATTCAATCGCTAGCCGAATGGTTTCTGCAGCCTCTGGTCAAGGTGTTGCCGGCCGGGAAATCTTTGATTTTCACCTCCTACCAAGACGGTTTTTTTTTTACTTTAAACTAGCACTTGTGTGTGGCGCAGTCTTGGCCAGTCCCGTCATCTTTCTCCAGATCTGGCGATTCGTCTCTCCAGGATTGTACCATCATGAAAAACGGATAGTGATTCCTTTCACTATTATTTCCACCCTCTGTTTTGTCGCTGGGGCTGCCTTTGGTTATTTTGTGGCCTTCCCTCCAGTCTTTCATTTTCTTCTTGGATATTCCAGCGCCTTTCTTGAGCCCATGCCTGCGGTTGACGAATATTTTTCGTTGGCTTTGCGTCTGTTTCTCGCCTTTGGATTGATTTTCGAACTTCCTGTTTTCATGGTGTTCCTTGGGAAAATTGGCGTGGTTGATAAACCGTTTTTGGTCAAGCACAGGAAGTATGCTGTGCTGGCCGCCTTTGTAGTGGCGGCCATCCTCACTCCCACGCCGGATGTGGTTAATCAACTGCTGATGGTTGGGCCGTTGATTCTGCTCTATGAAGTCAGCATTGTAGCTGTTGCCATTTTTGCGAAAAAAACCTTGGCCGGTTTTTCGCCAAAGACTGATGCTGATCTCGATGCAACCGACAAGCCCGCAGGAGACCCCACAAAGGAAGGGTAATCGGTGCCTGGCGTTGATCGGACATTCTGCGAATTTGTCAATCTTGCCAGGGAGGGCGGCACACTGCGCTCTTTCTTCTTGCCGAGGTGGTGAGAATTTGTTTACCCTGAAGTGTTTGCTCGCGGCAGCCTTCCGGTCATCTGCTGAAGAAGCTGCCCATGATATTCAGTCAATCCGAATGAAGAGACAACAGGAGGAAGTCTATGACCTATATTGCTGATTTTGAAAAAGCCCTTGAAATTGGTCGGCCACCGAATATTAGAACCCTGTTTCCCCATTCACGGGCACTGCTTGTGAGCGGCAAGGTGATCGACCGTGCCATGCTTGCCAAAGGCGGGGCTATGACAATTGCTGCAAATGGCCGAAACCACCTGATCATTCGGGGGGCGTTGCAGGCAGCCCAGCGCGCGCATGCGGCCATCATCATTGAAATCGCCCGTTCCGAGGGGGGCGCCAATGCCTATTGCCCGACCAATTACTGGAATATCGCCCGGCAGGTCGACGCCCTTTGCAATGAACTGGCCATCACCGTGCCCGTTGCCATTCATGCCGATCATTACGGCATCAAAAAGTCCGCTGATATTCCGGTGGCTGCGGTTGAGATCCCGACCATCTTCGAGGCCGGGATCACCTCGATTGCCATTGATGCCTCGCACATGCCTGATGCCGAGAATCTGCTGGCCAGTATCGAACTGGTCCGATATGTACCATCTTGGGCCGGTTTGGAAACTGAAGTAGGTGAAATTAAAGGTAAGCTTGGTCTCTCCACCAAGGAAGAGGCTCTGTTTATTATCCAGGGCTTGAATGCTCACGATATTTTTCCCGACTGGATAGCGCTCAATAACGGCACCACCCACGGTCTTGAGGCCTCGGCTCAGGGCATCCAGGTGGAACTCACCGCTGAGATTCATAAGGCTTTGGCCGGATACGCGGTCTCCGGGGCTCAGCACGGCACCTCCGGGAATAATTCTGACCGATTGCGGGCCATCGCTGCCCAGACCTATTCAACCAAGGCCAATGTAGCCACCGCTCTGCAGATGGTCTCCTGGGGCTTGACGGTTAATGATTACGGCAATGCCATGGTGAATGAGAGCGGTGAGTTTATCAAAATCCCCGGCGAAGGGGTGACCGAGGAACTCTGGCAGGAAATGCGGGTCTATGCCGAGGCTAAGGGCTGGAAGAAAGGCGATTATAAAAGCCTCAACCTGCCTTTTGAAAATAAGATAATGGGACAGCCCAAGGCTATCCGCGACCGAATGGCCCGGCGAGTCGAGAATTTCATATATACCCTGTTGGTCGAGGTCTTCAATGCCGCTGACACCGCTCGCTTCGGGGTTGAGGCGATCCTTGAGGCTGGTTCGTATGACATTGGCCCTAAAACCGGTCGGATCGAGTCTCCCGAGAACTGGACTGAGGAAAAGATAAGGGAACGAGCTGCAACGTTGGTAACCGACAAGGGGCCGCAGGGAAATTTTGACGATTGAGTCATAGCCGAAGTTGCCGGTTCAGCGTACGAGGGAGAAAATAGGGGGAGTCGAAGCCAGAGAGCTTCGGTTCCCCTGTCTTATTTGCTCACGAGTTTCAGGACACTACGGATAATACCGTCGGTGTCGATTCCGGCGTTTTTCCAGAGCGTAGCCTGGGGCCCGTGTTCGGTGAAGGTGTCGCCATAGCCGAGGATCTTCATTGGCAGGTGCAGTCCCTGTTCGTTGAGCAGTTGGAGCACGGCGCTACCGAAGCCGCCGAGGGTGTTGTTATCCTCAATAGTGATCACCCGGCCCGTTTGCGCCGCCCAGGTGGTGATGAGTTCGTTGTCCAGTGGTCTGAGGAAACGGGGGTTGATCACAGCGGCGCTGACGCCCTGTTCCTCTAGGCGTGCTGCCGCGGCTAGGGCAGGATAGACCCGGTTGCCGATCGGCAGGAGGAGGACATCTTTCCCTTCTCGCAGTAATTCGCCTTTACCGATGGACAGATTTTGGAAAGAGTCTTCCATGACGACTCCTTCGCCGCTGCCTCTGGGATAGCGCAGTACGACCGGGCCGTTGTGGTTGAGGGCCGTATACAGCATCTGCTGCAGTTCATTTTCATCTTTAGGGACCATCACCGTCAGGTTGGGGATGAAGCGGAGAAAAGAGAGGTCAAAGACTCCGTGATGGGTCGGGCCGTCGGCACCGACCACGCCGCTTCGGTCCAAGGCGATGGTTACCGGTAGGTTTGGCAGGCAGACGTCGTGGATTAACTGATCCAAGGCCCGCTGCATGAAGGATGAGTAGACGGCGAAGAAGGGTCGCATCCCTTCAAGGGCGAGACCGGCAGCAAAGGTGACGGCGTGCTGTTCGGCGATGCCGACATCGAAAAATCGTTGTGGAAATTCGGTGCTGAAGGGCAAGAGCCCGGTTCCCCCCGGCATGGCGGCGGTAATCGCCACCAAACGTGCATCCTGACGGGCCAGCCGGCAGAGAGTGTCGCCGAAGACTTTGGTGTAGGAAACCGCGCTGTTTTCTTTTTTTATCGGCTTGCCGGTAACAATGTCAAAGGCTCCGATGCCATGGAAGTCGCCGGGATTGGTTTCCGCTGGTTTGTACCCCTTGCCCTTAGTGGTGATGACATGGATAAGCACCGGGCCATGGCTGTGATCGCGGACATTCGTAAGCGTGGCAATCAGGTCGTCAAGTTCGTGTCCAGGAATTGGGCCGATGTATTTGAATTTCAGGGCTTCGAACAGCATGCCTGGCGTAAAGAAGCCTTTGATGCTTTCCTCGCTTTTACGCAGGACGGTGAGGATATTTTCGCCGACCGAGGAGAGGGCCATTAACCGATCCTCGATATGATCCCGCAAGCGTTGGATCGTCTTGCCCGTCAGTTTTCTGCTGAGGAAACTGGACAGCGCCCCGACGTTTTTCGAGATCGACATTTCGTTGTCGTTGAGGATGACGATCAGGTCGCGGCCCAGGTCACCGGCATGATTGAGGCCCTCGAAGGCCATGCCTGCAGTCATGGAACCGTCGCCGATAATGGCGATGACCTTGCCGGTGTCTGCCTGGATTGCCTTCCCTGCTGCCATCCCCAGGCTGTAGGAAATGGAGGTGGAACTGTGGCCGGCTTCCACAGTATCGTATTCACTTTCCGTTCGTTTAGGAAAACCGCTCATCCCTTTGTACTGGCGCAGAGTCGTGAACTGTTCCCTGCGGCCGGTGAGCAGTTTATGCGCATAGGCCTGGTGACCGACATCCCAAACCAGACGGTCGTGCGGTGTGTCAAAGACATAGTGCAGGGCCAGGGTCAGTTCGACCACGCCCAGGCTGGGGGCTAGGTGACCGCCGGTTTGGGCCACTGTGGCAATGAGTGTCTCTCGAATTTCTTGCGCGAGGAGTTCCAGTTCCAGCAGGTTGAGCTGGCGCAGATCCTGGGGTGAGTCGATGGCGTCCAGGAATTTGCCCTGCCGATCCGTCTGGGTGTCCACAATAAGCATGATTATTTCTTTCGTTCCACAATATAGTTGGCAAGGGCCCTGAGCGGGTCAGCCTGCTGGTCAAAGGAAGCGAGCGCGGTGATAGCCTCCTGTACGGCTTCTCTGGCCATGGTCCGCGAGGTCTCTTTGCCGAAAAGCGAGGGGTAGGTGACCTTGTCGGATTTAAGGTCGCTTCCTGCAGATTTACCGAGTTGTTCGGTGGTAGCTTCAACATCCAACAGGTCATCGACAATCTGGAAGGCGAGCCCGATGTTGTCGCCATAGGTTTTTAGCGCCTCTTCTTGCTCTTCATTTGCACCGGCAACAATGGCGCCACTGAGCACCGAAGCCGTAATCAACGCCCCGGTTTTGCTGCGATGGATACTGCGTAGTTCATCGTATCCGACCTCTCTGCCCGCGTAGATCATATCCAGGGATTGGCCGCCGACCATGCCAAGCGGTCCGGCTGCTCGGGCAATGGTCTGGACGATCCGGATCCGGTCTGAATCGGCAATGGCTGCGGAAACCGGACTGCTAAGGAGATCAAAGGCAAAAGTGAGCAGGCCGTCTCCAGCGAGGATGGCGCCGGCTTCTCCAAAAACCGTATGGTTGGTCGGTTTGCCTCGGCGGAGGTCGTCATCGTCCATGGCCGGCAGGTCGTCGTGGATGAGTGAGTAGGTATGGATACACTCAAGCGCGCAGGCGACGGGCAGTGCACGGCGCACGGTATCCTCGCCGCTGTCCACGGCACTGGCTGCGGCCAGGCACAGGATGGGGCGTATACGCTTGCCGCCGTCAAGGAGGCTGTAGCGCATGGCCTCGATGTGTTTGCTGAACGGCCCTAAGGGATCCAGTATGAGGCTACCAAGGTGCTTGTCGACTCGTTGCCGTTGTTCATTCAGATAGGTCTTGATGTCCACCGTCTTCCTCTGCAAAGGGCACTGCAATCAGGTCGCCATCTTTTTTCAACAGAAGTTCGACCCGGCTTTTTGCCTCTTCGAGTCTGCTGTTGCAGAATTGTACCAATGCTATGCCTTCGTTGAATTTATCGAGACTTTTTTCCAGGCTCAGATCTCCGGCTTCGAGTTCATCGGTGATCTGTTCCAGCCTGGTCAGCGCATTTTCGAAATTTTTTTTTGCCATAACCGGTTTCGTCCGCCCTGTCCTGATGACGATTTTGTTTGCCGAAAAAATAGAGCAAGGGTAATCGTCTACCTTAAACATTCTCCCTGTTGGTTTCAACATCTGTTTGGTAATGACTGCTTATATTGAACGATTCGTTGCATGGCTCCTGGTTGAAAAGGGGTACTCGCGTCATACTGCTGAAGGCTACCAGAGGGATGTTCGCGAATTTCACCGTTTCTGCGGCGATTCTGCCCAACCCGAGTTGATCACGGTCGCGATGGTGCGATCTTTCGTCGGTTCCTTATATGCTGGCAATGCCGCAGCCTCGGTGGCTCGAAAGCTCTCCGGGCTCCGGACTTTTTTTCGCTATCTGCAGCGTGAGCATGTGATCGAGGGTGATCCACTTGCAGGCGTCGCTAGCCCGAAACTTGGTCATCCTATTCCTTCTTTCCTCACCGTTGATGAGGTATTCAGCCTCCTAGAGGCACCGGTAGCCACGGACCGGTATTTTCGTCGGGACCGGGCGGTGATGGAGATGATTTACTCCACCGGTATGCGGGTTTCCGAGCTGGTGGCAGGCAATATGGAAGACTTTGATTTCACAGCCGAAATGGTTCGGGTCAGGGGGAAGGGCAACAAGGAGCGGCTGATACCCTTTGGCAGCGCTGCCAAGGAGGCGTTGCAGCAGTACCTGCCCGAGCGCGAGGCATTGACCATTGCCCGGATAGGCCGGGGGCATGCCGCCGAACGTCAGGCCCTGTTTCTTAACGGGCAGGGAACGCGGTTAACGGCCCGAAGTGTGGAACGAACTTTTCAGATGTATGGCCTGCGGGCCGGAATTGGGGTGACGGTTACCCCGCATGCCCTGCGTCATTCATTTGCCACCCATCTCCTTGAGATGGGTGCTGATCTGCGGACTGTTCAGGAGTTGCTGGGGCATGTCAGCCTGTCAACCACCCAGAAATACACGCATATCAACATCGATCATCTCTCCAAAGTCTACGACCAAGCCCATCCTCAGGCCAAACGGAGCGATGGATGAAAAACCGGACGGCCTCTGGTCGAAAACCGGGGTAGGGATTGACTCCCTCTTGGATAATGTTTACAACTCCACACCATATTTCCTTTCT